>NZ_JAFFPK010000117.1 GCF_017590215.1 Clostridium sp. CCUG 7971 | reverse complement strand
ATATAATTATTTATTTTTATTATTTAAATGATTTCCAATGTATTTTATGCTATCATTTATTTTAAGAAGTGCATTTCCATATTTACCCTAAAATTAAAAATATAAACCAAAAATAAAGCAGGCAAAATTTACCTACTTTATTTTGTAAATTAATAAAAATGTTTTAATTGTTTTAATCTACTTGGATGTCTTAGTTTTCTTATTGCTTTTGCTTCAATTTGTCTTATACGTTCTCTTGTTACTCCAAATACTTTTCCTATTTCCTCTAATGTTTTTGGAGTATCATCATCTAATCCAAATCTCATTCTAAGTACCTTTTGTTCTTGGTCACCAAGCCCTGTTAATAATTCCTCTATTTTTTCCCTTAAGTTCTTTTGCTCTACTTCATGAATTACTACATCTGCAAAATTAGCATCTGATGGTATAAATTCAACTAAACTACTATCTTCGTCTTCTTTTATAGGTGTATCTAATGACACTATATTTTTATCTCTCTTTAATATATCTATAACCTTTTGAACATCAAGGTCACATACTTCTGCTATTTCATCTAAGCTAGGTTCTCTTTGAAGTACATTTGAAAGTTCTTGTTTTTTTCTTTTTACAAAGTTTATTCTTTGATGAAGGTGAACAGGTATTCTTATAGTATTTTCACAGTCATCTATGTATCTTGTTATGCTTTGTTTTATCCACCATGTAGCATAAGTACTAAATTTATATCCCTTTTTATAATCGTATTTATCAACAGCTTTTATAAGTCCAATGTTACCTGCTTGAATTAAATCAAGCATATCTACACTTTCTTTTCTGTATTTCTTAGCAATACTTACAACTAACCTATAGTTTGCATTTATAAACTGTTCCTTAGCTTTAGGTGAAGAGTTAATTATTGCTTTTGCTAATTCAACTTCCTCTACTGCAGACAACATTTTGTACTCTTCAATTTCTTTTAAGTACATTTTCATCGCATTCGATGTATTTGATGAATCCCCATAAATATAATTTTCATAAGTATGTTCTCTTTTAGCCCCCATAATCTAACCCCTTCTATCCATATAGTTTGTTAATTGAAATGGTAAAGTGTCTTTAGCTTCAGTTATTTTTATAATATGATTTATATTATAAAAAGATTCCATTCAATTTAACTAAAATGTCAATAAATTTATTTATCTAATATTCTACTTCAGACTTCAAATTTCCTTCTTTTTTGTATTATTTTTTTACAGAAAAAAAGACCACACAATATGCAGTCTTTTTTTCTCGAACGACGTTATAAATCCCTTATTAATAAATCCTTCCAGCGTTTGCCCCAACACTTACGGTTTTATATAGAATTTTTAACCATTTAATAATAACATCATTAAAAAGTATAGTCAAGTTCGTATATTATATGTATATATTATTTGTGATGACAACCACAGTCTGAACCATGTCCATGTCCTCCACAGCATTCATGGTCATGTCCGTGGTCGTGTCCATGTCCTCCACAACATTCATGATCGTGTCCGTGGTCATGTTCATGTCCTCCACAACATTCATGATCATGTCCGTGGTCATGATTATGTTCACCTTCTTGTGATAATTCTTCCATATTAAAGAATTCTTCTACCATAGTATCATATGTTGGAAGTGAAGCTTCTGTATCATATTCTTCTCCTGTCCAATCAGCATACATCATAGCATCTCCATTAGTTAAAACTAATCTTCCTGCCATAGTTATATTATCTACATCTTCTAAGAAGTCTACTTGTTTTTGTACAACTTCTCCTTCTAATCTTATATCTTCATCTAAACATTGTATTATCATAACTGGCGCATAGTAATCTTCTTTATCTTTAACATTAACTACTACATCTAGTACACCTTCTGCACCTTCTTCAAATTCCGATAAGGCTACATCTGTATCTATCATATCATGTGGAACTAATAAGTCCTCCATTAAATATTTTATAACTCTTTCTTTGACTAATTCTTTTGACATATATTTTGTTCTCCTTTCAGTTTATGGTCATATACCCAAACTTTTCCTTATTATAGTATAATACATTTATTAAATTTTCAATCTCTTCATAAAAATATTTACAAATATAATTTATTTATACCCTTTTTACCCTCATTTAATGTTAATTTTCATATAAATATTCTTTTTTTAATAAATTTTCAAACTTTTTTATCCCAGTATATAACTAACTTTCAGTATGATTTCTAACCTTTTGGCATATCTTTACAGTCAAAATTCGACATTTTTTGTGTTATCATAGTTTCACAGGGGGGCAACCCCTACACTAAAGGTTACAAATCAGTAACATTTTTACAAAATTCAAACAAAGAGGTGTTTTACAATGACGAAAAATATATCAACAAAACTAAAAACTTTATTAACTTTAGGGGTAGTAACTGTAGCAACAGCTTCTAGTATCGTTCCTGTAAGTGCTTTATCTCATAAGGGATATACAAAACTAAATAATAAAAGTGTAGTATATTTATATATAAACGGTGTTAAATACAAATTACCAACAAATCCAAACTGTCCTATAAAGCCAGAACTTAAGCCAGAAGATAATAACTCAGGTTCTACTAACAAGCCTGAAGCTAAACCAGAAAATAATAGCAATAATAACTCAGGTTCTACTAATAAACCTGAAGCTAAGCCAGAAAATAATAATAATAATAATAACTCAGGTTCTACTAATAAACCTGAAGCTAAGCCAGAAAATAATAACAATAATAACTCAGGTTCTACTAATAAGCCTGAAACTAAACCAGAAGATAATAACAATAATAACTCAGGCTCTACAACTGGACAATTCGCAGCTTACCAAAAAGAAGTTGTTGATTTAGTAAATGTTGAAAGAACTAAAAGAGGGTTAAGCCCACTTACACTTGACTCTAAAGTTTCAAATGTAGCTACAATAAAATCTCAAGATATGATAAATAAAAACTACTTTGACCATAACTCTCCAACTTACGGTTCTCCATTTGATATGATGAAGCAATTTGGAGTAAGCTATAGAGCAGCTGGAGAAAATATAGCAATGGGACAAAGAAGTCCTAAAGAAGTTGTAACTGCTTGGATGAATTCTGAAGGTCACAGAAAAAATATCTTAAATTCTAGCTTTACAAAAATAGGTGTTGGTGTTGCTCAAAAGAGTAATGGTACACTATACTGGACTCAAATGTTTATAGGGTAATATAAAAAACTTCTAAACATATAAAATCCCCTAGGATGTACATCCTAAGGGATTTTTTTAGATACTTAAATTTAAATATATATCTGAAAATTCTACTTTAATATTTTCTATATATTTAGATGAGTGATTTTCATCGTTTATATATGTATCTTCTTTTACTAAAACATTTGGTATTTTTACAGTAAATTTAGTATATTCTCCCAGTCTACTTTCAACTTCAATTTTGCCACTATGCAAATCAACTAATGACTTTACTAGTGATAATCCTATTCCGCTGCCTTCACTTACTTTAGTCATTCTATTATTTGCCTGTTTAAATTTTTCAAAAACTTCTCCTAATTTATCATTAGGTATACCTATTCCGCTATCTTTAACTTCTATTTCTACAAACTTATCATTACAATCTATATTAACTTCTATCAGTCCATTTTTCTTATTAAACTTAATTGCATTTGAAATCAAGTTCAGTATTATTCTTTCCATTTTATCCAAATCAAAAGCAACTATATGCTCTTCTATCATTGTATCAAATATCATATTTATACTATTTTGGTTTGCAAATTCTACTACTGAATCAAAAATATTTTCTACGTAATTTATAATATCACAATTTTTAGGGGTATATTCTATGCTTCCAACATCTAATCTAGTTGAGTCTATTAAATTATTTACAAGCTTTAGTAATCTATATCCATTTTGTCTTATAATATTTATGTATTTTTCATATCCTTTAATACTACTATAATTTTCTTCATTATCTTTACATTGTTCTAATTTCATATCTAACAGTTGTATTGAGCTAAATATTAGGTTAAGAGGTGTTCTAAATTCATGGGAGAGGTTAGCAAAAAACTCCATCCTAAGTCTTTCAAATTCAACTTCTGCTTCTTTTCTATGTGAAATGTCTCTACATATGCCTAATATGCCACCTACCATTCCATTTTCATCTATAAAAGGAACTTTAATTGTCTCTGTATAAACTTTACTTCCATCTTGTAAAACTTCCACACCTTCACTTATAATTTTTCTTTTTGCACTACATACTTTAGCATCTTCTTCTTTATATCTTATATGGCTCTTATCATTTGTTATTGATATTTCATCCTCTGATTTTCCAATTATTTCTTCTTTAGTACATTTGTATGCTTTTGCAAAGTTTTCATTGCAATGCTTAAATATTCCATTAGCATCTTTAAAAAATATATGATCTGGAATATTATCACTTATTAGTTCTAACATTTTCTTTTGGATTTGAGCTTCGTCCTTTGCACTTTGATTTTTTTTTATATCTATACACAATCCTATTGTTCCTACTACATCTTTATTATTATCATATATAGGATATAATGAAGAATTATAGCATTTATCATCTATAAAGGTGAGAGTTAATATTTTATCTATTTCTTTATTAAGAATCTTTTGATCTGAGGCGTTAAAATTGGTAGCTATATCTATAGGAAAAATTTCAAAATCAGTTTTCCCTATCATATCTTCAGAATTTATTTTTCCATAATTATCAAAAGATAAATTAGTAACTCTATATCTTCCCTTTTTATCTTTAACCCATAATAGAATATTTAATTTATCTAATATTTCTTTAGTATATTGACTATAATCATAGCATTTGGTTAACCATACTGCGAATAAATCATCATAAATATTTACTATTTCTATTTCATAAAATCTATTTAATATAGGTATATATTCTTCTAATGTATATTTTTTGTTATTTTTTATTATTTCATATATTAAATTATCATTTACTTTTTCTTTTATACCTAAAACATTTAATATGTCTTTTCCTACAATATCATTTATATTAAATGCTCCTTTGGCTTTTTGATTCATACCTAGCAATTTAAAAGAACTTGTTTTTTCCTTTAAGACCCCCCATAAACAAATTACTGGCGCTTTTTCTATCATTTTTATGTAGTTTTGAAACTCCAAAATAAATCCCCCTCATATATCTTTCATTGAATTATTTATTTTAGCATACTTCCTATGCATTTACATCTTAAGCTATCACTTTACATTTTTTACCATTTTATATATTTGCTTTAATTTTAGTTTATTTACAAAAATAAAGTATCTGAAATTACCAGATACTCTATTTTTACTATACATTTAAATTTGAATATATATCAGAAAACTCAATTTGAATATTTTCTGCGTATTTTGATAATAAATATTCTTCTTTTTCACTATATTCATTACTAGTAGTTACGTTAGGTATTTTGATAATAAATTTAGTATATTTATTAAGTTCACTTTCAATGCTAATAGATCCGTTATGTAATTCTACTAAAGACTTAACTAAAGATAGTCCTATTCCACTTCCTTCACTAACTTTAGTCATTCTATTATTTACCTGATTAAACTTTTCAAATACTTCTGAAAATTCATCTTCTGGAATTCCTATACCATTGTCTTTAACTTGTATTTCTACAAATTCATCATTGCAGTCTATGCTTACTTCTATTTTGCCATCTGGCTTATTAAACTTTATTGAATTAGATATTAAATTTAATATTATTCTTTCCATTTGCTCTAAGTTAAAAGCTATTATCTTTTCCTCTATACTTGTATCAAATATCATCTCTATTCCATTTTCATTTGCAAAATCTGACGATAAATCAACAATATTTTCAATAAATTTTACAATATCGTAATTTACAGGATTATATTCTAAAGTACCTCCATCTAACTTAGTTATATCGATTAAGTTGTTAACTAGTTTTAATAATCTAAATCCATTTCTGTTTATAATATCTATATACTTACCATATTCTTTATTGCTAAATTTACAGCTATTACAAATATCGCATTTACTTAATTTCATATTTAAAAGTTGTACAGAACTAAATATTAAATTAAGTGGTGTTCTAAATTCATGTGATAAATTTGCAAAAAACTCCATTCTAAGTCTTTCAAATTCCATTTCCGCTTCTTTTCTATGTGAAATATCTCTAGATATTCCTAAAATCCCACCTACAAACCCATTACTATCAACAAAAGGTACTTTTATAGTTTCTCTATATATTTTACGTCCGTCATCTCCAGTCTCTTGAGCTTCTACTATAATCCCTTCTTTACTTTTATACACCTTCTCATCTTCTTTTACATATTTTAATGCACAGAATTTTCTTACTGAATCTAAATTAAAATCGTTCTTACCTATAATCTCATCCTTACTTACTCCATTAGATTTTGCAAAAGCATCATTGCAATATCTAAATACGCCTTCAGAGTCTTTAAAGAATATATGGTCTGGAATATTATCCCCTATTAATTCTATCATCTTTTTTTGTGTTTCTGATTCTATTTTACAATCATCTTCTCCTGTAATGTCTCTAGCAAATCCTATAGTAGCTACTATTTCATTATCATCATATATTGGATATGATGATACATCATAATGCTTACCATTTACAAAGCTCAACATAGATATATAATCTACTTCTTTAGTTAATAGTTTTAAATCTCCCTTGACAAATGCATCTGCTACTTCTTTTGGAAAAATTTCTGAATCTGTTTTTCCTATGATATTTTCTTCATTTAAATTATAAAATTCCTTTTTATTAATATTTGTAGATATATATCTACCTCTTTTATCTTTTATCCATGTCAAACAATTTAATTTAGCTAATGCATTAGATATACATTTATCAAATTCAAAAAATGGCTTCAGCCATACTACGTATATCTTTTCACAAATATGTAATATTTCAAGTTTATAAAACTTATTTAATCTAGGTATATATTCTTCTATAGAATACTCCTTTTCTTTTTTTATTTGTTTATATATTAATTTTATTTTTTCTCTATTTTTTATTCCAAATATGTCTACAATATCTTTCCCTAAAACATCTACTTCGTTTAATACCTCTTTCATTTTTAAGTTTACTTTTAAGACTTCAAATACCTCACAATTATTTTCTTCGCTTGTTTTAAATTCTCCCAATAATCCAAGGAGTGGAGTTTTATTAAATACTTTTATATAATCTATAATTTGCAAAGTAATCGCCCCCTAAACAGTCCTTTTGCACAGTTAAATTCCTTACTTTATTTTATCATATATCACATTATTACTTTCAATATTTGACAAATTATGTTGTGTTTTTTCGTATGACAAAATCTTACATTTTTTTGATTTTTTTCCCAAATATTTAATTAAATATTTACTTTATTATATATCCTATATATAGAGAAATAAACTCATATTAAATGATATTTTATTACAATCTTGTAATCGTCTTCCACTTTAAAATAGTTTATAGTATACTATAGCGGGGGTATATTATTGAAACTTTTAAGTTGAAAGGAATGAAAATTTATGAATAAAAGATTTACAAACTTTAAACAGAAATCTATTGCAACTACACTTGCTCTTGGTCTTTGTTTATCAAGCTTTAGCCTTTCGTTTGCTGATAGTAGTAAAGTCGTTACTCTTGGCGCAAACTTAAAGCCTGCTCAAAAGGAACAAATGCTTAAATATTTTGGTGTTAATCCAGATGAAGCTGTTGTTTTAGAAGTTAACAATACAGAAGAAAGAAAATACTTAAAAGGTGTTGCTAGCGAACAACAGCTTGGTAAAATAACAATATCATGTTCTTATGTTGAGCCAACATCAAAAGGTAGTGGTATAAATGTAAAAACTGCTAACCTTACATGGGTAACAAGTTCAATGATAGCAACTACTCTATCAACTGCTGGCATAGTAGATGCAAACGTAATAGTTGCTGCACCTTTCCCTGTTTCTGGTACCGGTGGTTTAACTGGTGTTATGAAAGCTTTTGAAGATGCAACTGGTAAGCCATTACCAGAAGATAAAAAAGAGTTAGCAACTGAAGAATTAATTACTACTGGTGATCTTGGTGATGATATCGGACAAGATAAAGCTACAGGAGTAATAAATGATATTAAAACAGAGATTATAAAAAATGGTACTAAAGATACTGTTCAAATAGCAGAAACTATAAATAATATAACAAATAACTACAATATAACATTAAGTCCTGAACAACAAAAACAAGTAGAAGGTTTAATGTCAAAAATATCTCAACAAGATTATGATTATAGTAAGGTAAAAGATACACTATCTAATGTTTCTAATATAGTTGATAAAAATTTATCTGATCTCGGTGAAAGTGTTAAAAATTCTGGTATATTTGACACTATAAAGGGATGGTTTAGTAATTTATTTGGTGAAAAAAATAAAGATCTTGGTATATTAGAGAATACTAATGATAGTTTACTTGGAGACAATGCACAAATAGATGCTACTGACAAAAATGCTATAAACTTACCATCAAGCCAAGAAGTTGAAGGTTTCTTCGCTAAAATATGGAACTGGTTTACGGGATTATTTAATGATTCTAATAAAAATGGGTCTGGAAATAGTACTACAACTCCACAAAAAAGCGAAAGCACACCAACTGATGGAAATTTAAACAAGGATTCTAATGATAAATCTCAAGAGAATTCAAGTGTCCCTGCTTCTAATGCAGGTAATACAAGTAATCCTCAAGAAGAAAACAATAATTCAACTAACAATAACACATCTTCTCAAGAAGGAAGTTCTTCATCTGAGTTACCATCAGCACAATAGAAATAAAAGGCGCTATGTATAACTATAGCGCCTTTTATTATTTAATCTCTTTAAATTTAAACTTTTGCCAAGGTTTTATATCATCTATTATGAAAACTTCTTCTTCTCTTATACGACCAACTACATTTGATTTTCCACTATTTTGCATGTCACAAAGAGCAATTTGCAATTCTCCTGCATAACTTCCATAGTCACTACTTTCTATTACAATATCTCCTCTTTTTATAACATCTGGTACATTAAATAGCTCAAACTGATGTCCTTTATACTTTACTCTTGGCTGAGTTGATCTTATCATATATTCACTTATATCTCCTCTATTAAAATGAATCTCTTCAAATAATATTTTTTTCTCTACTTCAGATACTCCATCATATAAATTAACATCAAATTCAACTAAGTCTTTTCTCATAGAACCTAGTGCTTTTATCTCTTTATCACTTGGGTAACAATTTGATATTATTATATCATTTATACAATCTAACGCTATAAAATGCTTCGCTTGCACATCTATCGACAGATTTCTATGCATTTCAATTGTAGGAAGTCCATCTGTAACTGGCCAAGGCCCAAAAGTATTTTCATTTTGACTAGTTACAAATGCTGCTGTTTTCAATCCATACTTATTAAATCTTTTAGTCGATTCTTTAAAGTGTTCTAAGTTAAGTCCGCTAAATCTATGTGGATAAAAATTATGACATCCAATTATTTTTTCTTTATTAGGCCTATAATCCATTATTGTATCTAAGTAATGAACATTTTGGCTCATATTTATTTCTATCTTTAAATCTTGAGAATTGAAAGTCATTAAAGACTCTTCTAATCCTGTAAATCCTACATCCAATCTAATTCCATCTGCATTAGTTTCTTTAAAAAAGCTTAAATCATCATAGCTTATCCCTAAATCATTAAATACTGAAGGAGCAACATCTAGTATTACCTCAAATTCTTTTTTCTTTGCATATTCATTTATACTTTTAAATTCTTTTATTATATTTTCTTTGGTATCGTTTACCGAAAGTAGACATGAAAATATTCTTGAAAATCCATTTTCTGAAGCTTTATTTATATAGTCATAAATTTCTTTTTTACTACTTTTATCTGGATAAATTGAAATTCCTAATTTTCCCATTCTAACCACATCCTTATTGTATATATTTTATTTTTAATTTGTCTATACATTTCCAATACTAATTATATTACTTTAAATTAATTTAATCTAGTAAAAATTTTTATTTATTTAAAAAACTTTTTTAAATAAAAAAAGCCTTTGGATCGCTCCATAGACTCTACCATTTTCAATACATATAAGGTTATACTATTGTAACTTAGCTAGTTAACACCATAAATTCAAATTTATATAGATTATTTAAGTTTAATATAAAATAAGTACTATAAACTCCCATATATAGTACTTATTTTATATTTGATATTTAATAATTATTCCGTATTTATTACATTCCCCTACTGCATTAGTAATTTAATATAAATTCGATTATTTTATAGATAACTATCTCCCTCTTTAGTTAACTACATCCCTCTATTTAAATATATATAAATCCCTAACCCCTTTTATATTATATAACATCCTCTTTGTCGAATTTTGTAACTTCTCGCTAAATTTATCATCTATTTTAAGGAAATATGTGTAAAATATTCTAATTAATACAAATAATTTTCTGTTTAGAATACCGCTTCATTTATTTATAATAAGATTTATTTTTTAAGTAATTCTTTATCCAAGTATAATTCAAGAGATGCTCCAACCATAGCTTTAATTGATTTATGTAATTTATCATAAGCTTCTTTAGAATTTACATGATGTAGAAATTCTTTTTCATGAACATAAGACATAGGATTAATATCTAATTTAAGCTCTGTATACATTGTAGGACAAACTTGACTTACATTTCCTATATCAGTTGAACCTGTTGGACCATCACCTCCTTCTATAAAGTCTATAACTCCTACTCTTTCAAGGTTTTTCTTCATTATTTTTTGTAATTTAGGATGATTAACTATATTGTCAAATGAATTTTCAAAGTTTCTATAACTTAATTTTGCACCTGTCATTAATTCAGCTCCCTTTGCACAATTAATAACTTTTGATGTAATTTCATTTAAATAATTCCTATCTAAAGCTCTTATATAAAATTTACATGCAGCTTTATCTGGAACAATATTTGGAACTTGTCCTCCATCAGATATTATTCCATGTATTCTGACGTCTGATTTTACATGTTGTCTAATAGCATTTATTCCTGCAAAAGTAAGATTTACTGCATCTAATGCGTTTACTCCCATATGAGGATGGGAAGCTGCATGGGCTGCTACTCCTTCAAATGTAAATTCTAGAGAATCCATTGCTAGAGCTTTACAGTTTACATTGTTGTATGCTTCTAAATGCATCTGAAAAACTGCATCTATATCGTCAAATGCACCCATATTAACTAAGTTACATTTATATCCAATAGTTTCTTCCGCTGGTGTACCAATTAAAACAACCTTACCATTAAAATATTTTTTTAGTTTGCTTAAAACTACACTTGCTCCTAATGTTCCTGCAGCTATCCAGTTATGACCACAGGCATGACCTGCTTCATTATTTTCTCCATACCCTGGTAGAGCATCATATTCAGCTAAAAAGGCAATTGTCGTTTCACCTTCATCACCTAATTCTGCCCTAAATGCAGTGTCTATATCACAGTATGGCATTGTTACCTTAAATCCATATTCTTTAATCTTATCAGCTAAATATTTTGAAGATACATACTCTTCTCCTCCAAGTTCTGGATTATTAAAAATAAAATCACTAACTTTTTCAAATTCTTCTTTTAGTTCTTCTTCTATGGAACACGATAAATCTTTTAATTCGTCTAAATTCATATAGATTCCCCCCTTATACAAAATAGTTATAATAAAACCTAGTTATGCACTTATCTAAATTAAGTATATAACTAGGCTTTACTTTTAAAATTATTCTTCATCTAGACCTAATTCTTTATCAGATTCTTTTAAATTTAAATAAAAGTTAGTTAGCGTCATTTGATAGTAAGGTATATACCATAGAAAACCTATACCAAGTGTAAATATACAAAGTATAACCCATCCAATAAAACTTAATTCAAGTATAAATAAATCTAACTTATGGCCTTTCATCATTTCAGAACTTCTTTGTAAACATTCTATAACACCTATACTAGGATCTTGAACTAATATAAAATATACTTGAGAAAACATGAACATAGCTATAATCCCAGGTATTATTAGTAATAAAGTTCCTATAGATTTTTATTAAGCTATTTTTTCAAATTCGCTTAATTTTAATTCTTTCTCTTTATTTAGTTTAGTAATTCCTATCGATGAGTTTATAAGTAATATATAAGCTAAAACTACAGATACTAATATAATTGACCAAGAAATATTATATCCTAATTTATCAACAAATACTCCAAATAGTGCTGAGCCTGAAGAGAATCCTACTGCAAATAATAATTGAACTAGTCCTAATTTACTTCCATAATCTTTATTTCCAAATAGTGATCCTGTCATATATGCTGGTCCCATCATATAAACATATACAGCTAATCCTTTTATAGCTGAGAATACATGTGCAAATATTGGTGATTGATTAGACATCATTAATGCTATTCCAGATATAAATACTAACACTGAAGATATTATTAAGCATTTTGTAACTCCTAGTTTATCAAATAAAAATCCTCCAACTATATTTCCACCTAGTGAACAAATTGCAAATATTGAACCTGTTATACCAATTGTTGCTACATCAAACTTTAAAAATCCTTGGAAGTATGCAGCGTACTGAATTGAGTATGCTGATACATATATTCCAACAAATAAAAATCCTACTGCAGCCATCCAAAAATACTTAATGTTTTTAACTTCATTTAAGGAATATCCAGACTCACTACTATCTTCTTTAGATGACAATACTTCTACATTTTTACTTCTAACTATTTCATTATCATTTTTAGGCATTCTTATCATTAAAATAGATATTATTAGTCCTGATATTAAAGCAACAATACCAAACATAAAATAAGAGTAAGAATACCCTTTAGTTGCTATAGATTGTATAGCTATCTGTTGAAGAAAAATATTACCTAAAGATCCTCCTGCAAATGCTAACCCCATAGCTTTTCCTTTGCTTAAATCATCAAACCAAGAACTTATTAAAAGAGGAACTCCTATACCTGATATAGCTGTAGCTCCTAATTGAACTATAACTGCTACTGAATAAAATTGCCATAATTCTGTACACATAGAATATAGTAAGAATCCAACCCCAACAAGAATAGATCCTAATATATATATTAATTTAACATTAATTTTTGAAAAAGACGCTCCTATAAACGGTCCTGCGATTGCTGCCACTATTGTACCTATTGTAAATATAAGAGAAAATCCTGCTATACTAAATCCTCTATCACTTGTAACGGGGTGCATAAATAAAGCCTGTATATTTGCTGCTATTCCAAATGGAATTGCTTGTATAAGCATACATGCAACTACTATCATCCAACCTGCCATAAATTGTTTTTTATTATTTCTTAAAGTACTCACAAAAACACTCCCTTATGTCGATTTTTCATCTTAATAACGTTTTCTTTATTATACTTGTGAAAACGTATTACCCTTTAAAGCTATAATAGCATTGTAAACATAGTCATCGCTATGCACTTTTAGGCACTTTTAGGTTTTTGGGAATTCGCTGTTTTTGTCCTTGACTCATTTTGACTCCAAATTAGTCAATTTTGATTCAATTTTTTTTAGCTTAAATAATGATATAATTGAAATGAATAATTATACTTAAAAATAACTTCTTAGGGAGAATCATAAAATTGAAAAATATAACGTTTGGAAATGTATTAGAAAATTTACTATATCTATCTAACCAAAAAAAGGGTAGCTTAGCTAGAGCTTTAGGTTATGATATATCTTATGTTAACAAATGGATATCATCTAAAAACCTTCCTAGTTCAAAGAGAATAAATGAAATTTGTAAAAATATATCTGATTTCATAGTAGACTCCCTTACAGAGTCTACATATGAAAATTTAGTGAAATACTTTGAAATAGATAAAAATTGTGATGAAGATTACTTAAATAAATATATTGAAAATACGTTAAAAGAAATATATTTAGATACAGTAAATACAAATAATAAATCGTTGCAAAGTATTCCTAAAAATACTCATTCAGAAGAGTATTATAACAGTCTTTCTAATGTTAAACCTATTTTGATACAAAAAAGTTTACTCGATGAAATAGATTCATATGCAGACAAAGGGGACAATTTAGAAATATTGGTATCTCTAAATTTATTTGATATAAATTATAAAGAAAAAATATCTTTAGGAGATATGAAACGAGTTTTTTATGAAATGAGTAAAAAGACTAATATAAAAGTCAAATTTTTATTAGGATTAAAAGGAGAAAATCAAAATGAAATACTTAATTCAATACTAGGTATAAATTTAATCTCAACATATCCTTCACTGAATTTCGAAATATACAATTGTAATTTGAATTACAATACAGTTATTGTAGCAATTAAGGATAAATTTTTATCTACTTCAATCTTTTCAGAAGAAGGAGACTGCTTATTTTCAACTACTTCTAAAGAAAAAAAACTGGTTTCAGAATTGTATGATAGTATTGAATACACTTTAAGGAACAAAGGAAAAAATATATGTTACAAAAAAACTCCAGATTTAATGATTGAAGATCAAACTTATATTCAATATATTATGAATAATGATTTAAGATGCTTACTAGGGTCAATAAATGAATTTTTTATGCCTGAAGATTTATTTATGGAAATAGCTGAGAGAGTTTTTGGTGACAATAAAAAAATAATGAATGAACTAAAAAAAATAAATGTATTTCTTCATAATGCAACCTATAAATCTAAATTAAAAGTTCTTTTATATGAAGCAGAACTAAGGAAATATATGTCCTCAGGATGTCTACATTTTTTTAATACTCCTGTTACCTTAACTTTTAAAGAAAGAGAAAGACATATAGAATATATTGAAAAAATACTTATGGAATCTAATGATGTTGAAATCAGATTAGTTGATGGACACTTCGTAGAAGATTTCAAGAACAATGAAAACCCTTCGCTTTATTTATCTAAAAATTTAAAATTCACAAAAGTTCATCCTGAATCTGGCGAAAATGACTATTCTATAATATGGGATAAAGTTTTTAAAGGTATGTGTGATAGTCTCTTTAATGCACTTTGGAATGCTAATGGTGATATTATTTTAGATAATAAAGAAGATATATTAGACAGAATTTCTAAATCTATAAGCTATACTAAAATAATAAATAAAACATTTGGTGATAATATAAAATAACTTATATAAATAAAAAGCTACAATATGATATTGTGGCTTTTTATTTTATCCCTTTTATTATAAATTTAGTAATTTATTATAATTTTCATAAATTATATCTTCTAATTTTTTATCATCAATATTTTTATAATTTGCTATTTTTTTAACTACTTCTTTAATAATACTTGGATATCCATATTCTCCATTTACCCACTTAAGAGCTGTTGGTCCATCAGTTTCTACTAGTAATTTATTTAATGGAATTTTATCTAATACCTTATATGCAATATCTGAATATCCTATATCTACACTAATAGTAAAGTAGCATCCTAAACTTATAAATTTATCTAGAGTATCCATATCACCACTGTACCAATGTATTATAGCTTTTCTGTAATTATATCGTTTTAATGAATTATATATTTCAATTTCAGCTCCTTTAGTATGTAAATTTACTATTTTATTTCTTTTTACACTTTCTTCTAATATAAACGTAAATACTTCTCTTTGTTTTTCATAAGTCGATGTATCTTCTATCCATACATAATCTAGACCTATTTCTCCTATTAATTCACTTTCTTCTATATAAGGTATAAGGTCTTTAAAGTCTCCATTAAATTGTGAGGCATTCCAAGGATGTACTCCAAAACAAGGTTTTATATATTCACTTTGTTTGCTATATTCTTTGTTTTTAATATAGCTTTCTATATCCATACTATTCGCTAGCGTAATTATTTTATTTTTATTTATTTCATCTATTGCAATTTCTATATTATCTTCAAAAAAATCTAAATGTGTATGCGAGTCTATATACATAACTCCTCCCAATGTTAATATTTTTATATCATTAAATGATTGTGTACAACTACTATTTTGGAAAATATAATAGATTGTTTTATTATCTTTAGTCCATAACCTGATAAGTACGGTATCAATTCTTTTTTATAATCTTCATCTTTTACTACCACTATAGTATTTGGATTATCATAAAGCTTTTTTTCAAAATAAGGAACTATCCACATTTTATCTGTTGGGTACCTAGAAAATCATATCCTACAAAATAATACAAAGCTCTACTTGTTTTTCCAAGCAGAGCCTTGCATTTTAGCTTCTATGTCCTATTCCAGTTACTTGTTTTGATTGTATTTCTCCGTTTACGAGTTTTATATCAAAAGCTTGACCAAATCCTTTTACAAGTCTTCCTTGTATTATATCAAGTTCAAACATATCAAAATCCATCTTCTTAAACATTGCCATCATTTTAGCATCATGTACTTCATCAAATTTATTAAATATATCTTCACTAACATCCTCTACAATTTTAGCTTCACAATCAAATGATAATCTAGCTCTTGCAAATATTGTTTGAGCTAAGCTTTCATCTTCAATTATCATAACTGCGCATTTTTTGTTATCTCTTAAGTTATAGTAATGATTAGCTGCTTTGCTTAAGTATACATATATTTTTTCACCTATCATAACAAAAGGTGCATAGCTTATAGCTGGGTTATTATCTTTATCTATTGAGCTTATCATTATGCTTTTTTGATTTTTTAATAATTGTTCCATTATATCATTCTCCTTATGTCTTATAAACTTATGTTTAATATATTTTCTATCATCCACAGACATCCTCTAAATCCTATATAAGGAGTATATGAATAAATATTTACTCTGTGTAAGTTTTGGTTACTTACTTGTAAGTCAAACTTTGAGTTATGCTTCATATCTAAACTAGGTCCATCAGCAAGTAACATTAAAAGTTCTGTTTCCTTTAGATATTTCATTCTATCTAATTCTTTAGAACTTACTATAACAAATTCATCTTCACAAGTTGTTTTGTACAAGATCTCTTTTCTATCAACTTCAATACCTAGTTCTTTTAATAATTCATTTATACCCATAACTGTGTCATAATCACCAAATATTGCAACTTTTTTACTTCCTTTATAGAAGTAAAATTTACGTTTAATTCCAAATATATGATTTTTTACACTATTTACTTCAGCATTTAAATTACTCACACTTAAATTCCAAGAAGTAATCTCTTTAACCTTTTCTATAAATGCTATTGAATTTTTGAGCCCATAAATATTCATATATATATATATATGGTATATTAAATTTTTCTTCCATAAGTTTGGCCGCTTTTAAAACTTCTTTTCTTATAACTATGTTAAGGGATGATATAGATGCTTTTTCTATATCTTCAATAGTTGAGTACGCTGTAAAAGTCGTATTTACATATTTATTAAATAAAGTTTTCATCATTCTTTTTAACTCTTCACTGTTTCTGTCTACCCTCTATTAAGTTACAACTTAAAAGTTCCTAATTCTATCAAATAAAGATAACAGGCTTTCTATAGTACTAGCTCCAATTTCATTGCAATTACATCTTCCTCTTGGAGCTATAATTACTCTTCTTGCATTTAATAGGCCATTACAAATAATA
>NZ_JAFFPK010000116.1 GCF_017590215.1 Clostridium sp. CCUG 7971 | reverse complement strand
AATTTCTCTATAATCCTTTTCTTTTTATTTTAGCAACGGATCTGTTTTTCAAGGTCGTTGGCAATATGAACTAAGAAAATTTTATAAGAATTTTCTTTCTATTAATCCAACTTTTTTATATACTTTTCTAAGTGTTTTTCTAGCTTGTTGTTCAGCTTTACTAGCACCCATTGCATATACAGTTTCTAAGTAGTCTTTATTGCTTAATAAATCATTATACTTATCTCTTATTGGTCTTAAAGATTCTACTATAACTTCCGCTACATCTTCTTTAAATACACCATATCCTTTACCTTCATACATTGATACTAATTCTTCGATACTCTTATTATCTAGTTTAGAATATATTTCAAGTAAATTTTTAATTCCTGGCTGTTCATCACTATAATTTACGGAACCTATTGAATCAGTAACACTTCTTTTTATTTTTCTTCTTATAGTATCTGCATCATCTGCTAATAATATGAATGCATTTTGATCTTCATCTGATTTACTCATTTTTTTAGTTGGCTCTTGTAAACTCATAACTCTTCCTACTTCTTTTGGAATGTATGGTTCTGGTACTTTAAATGTTGGTGAATATCTATTGTTAAATCTACTAGCAAGATCACGGGCTAACTCTAAATGTTGCTTTTGATCTTCTCCTACTGGTACTAAATCTGTTTGGTATAAAAGTATATCAGCAGCCATAAGTACTGGATAAGTAAATAAACCTGCATTTAAGTTAGCTTCACTTTTTTGAGACTTATCTTTAAATTGAGTCATCCTACTTAATTCACCCATGTATGTCATTGTGTTTAATATCCACATAAGTTCTGTATGTGCACTTACATGAGATTGTATAAATATTGTATTTTTTTCAGGGTCTAATCCACAAGCTAAATATTGTGCTAATAATTCCATAGTGTTAGCTCTTAAATCTTTAGCCTGTTGAGGTACTGTTATAGCATGTAAATCAACTACACTATAAAAACAGTTATATTCATCTTGAAGCTTAGTCCAGTTTTGTATAGCTCCTAGATAATTTCCTAGAGTCATCTTACCAGAAGGTTGAGCTCCACTAAATATTATTTTTTTATCACTCATTTAAAACTCCTCCTATAATGATTTTAACATTTTTAAAACTATATCTTTAGAATTATGAGCTGCAACTTGAACAAATTCGTCATAAACTACATCAGCAGTTCCATCAGCTCTATCTGACATTGCCCTTATTATTACAAATGGTACTTTATTTAAAGAACAAACGTGCGCTATAGATGCACCTTCCATTTCTCCACAGTATGCACCGAAATCATTTACTAATTCTTCTTTTAATTCTTTAGAACTTATAAATATATCTCCTGTCACTACTCTTCCTTTTAAAACTTTATGGCCTTTATTTTCAGACACTGAAGATTCATAAGCTGCATTTATAAGTCTTTCATCAGCTATGAAAGTCGAACTTTCCATTCTTGGTATTATTCCTTTTTTGTATCCAAAAGCTGTAGTATCTACATCATATTGAATTGCATCAGTTGATATTACTATATCTAAAACATCAAGATCAGAATGTAGTGCTCCTGCAACACCAGTATTAACTACTGCATCTACATTAAATTCACTTATTAATATTTGTGCACATAATGCTGAATTTACTTTACCTATTCCACATCTTACTAAAACTATGTTTTTTCCTTCTAATGTTCCTTCGTAGAATTTCAAACTTGCTTTTTCTATAGTTTCTTTAATGTCCATTAATTCAACTAATATATCTACTTCTTCATCCATTGCTCCTATTATACCTATTCTATTCATTAGTTCCTCCTAAAGTTTGTTATATTTGTGTATTAAAAAATCCGTCCTAAATTAATAGGACGGATAAATTTTCCGTGGTACCACCTAAATTATATATACTTAATTTAAATATATATCTCTTAATGTCTGCTATAACGTGCAGTTACGATATAAGCTAATTTGTATAAAAATTCGCTTCGCTCATATCGCCAACGACCTACAAACCAGGTCCGTTGCTAAAGCTTAACAGTTAGATTTTATACATTTCACTTTACTCCTCCAAGGTCCATTCACTAAAATTTTCTTGTTAAGATCTCATCATCCTTAACTTTCTGTATTGAATCTTTTTTAGATACTACTCCTTTTCACAGAATTTAATTTATTATTAATTTCTTTATTTTATAATATGTCTTACTTAATAAATTGTCAACTATCTATATAAGTTTATCCATAATATATTAACTTATACACCTTCAGTTCACAAGACAAGTACGCTAATCATAGTATAACTATCGTTAAAATTTATTAAATTAATTAAGGAGGTTTTATATGTGCACGACTATTATTGTTACTAAAGGTGCTATGGCTGATGGATCAATGGTTGTTACACATTCTTGTGATGATGAGTTAGGTGATCAAAGGCTAATATATATTCCTGAAAAAAATTACGAACCCGGCCAACTGAGGCCCATTTTTGCAGAACATTATCGTTACCCTAGGATTGTAAGTGAAGATAGAGGACCTGGGTACAATACAACTTCTTATCCTAAAACAGATCCAATTGGGTATATTCCTCAGGTGACTCATACTTATGCCTACTTTGATGGAAATTATGGAATAATGAATGAGCATAATTTAATGATAGGTGAGTGTACAAATGCAGCTAACTATCAGCCAACATTTGTTACAGAAAATGAATCTATTAATACCGGAAAACATATTAGATTATTTTACAGTCAAGAGTTATCTCGTATAGCTCTAGAAAGATGTAAAACTTCAAGAAATGCAATAAAACTTATGGGAGAACTTATAGATACTTACGGACTATATTCAACAGGTGAAACACTTTTAGTTTCTGATGAAAATGAGGCTTGGGTATTTGAAATGTGTGCTCTTCCTAATGAGAAATACCATTCTGCTTGGGTTGCTAAGCGTGTTCCTGATGGTGAAGTTTTTGTTGCTGCTAACGAGTTTCGTATTCGTGATATTTTAAAAGATAGTGATGATTTTATGTACTCTAAATTTCTTCATCCTGGAATTTATAAGCTAGGTTGGTGGAAAGAATCAGATGGCCCTATTGATTGGCTTAAGGCTGTAAGTCCTCGTGAATATAATCATCCATATTATTCTTTAAGGCGTGTTTGGCGCATATTTGATAGAGTTAATACTGACTTATTTTTAAATCCATGGGTCAAAGATGGATATACTAGAGATTATCCATTTTCTATAAAGCCTAAACACAAATTAACTCTAAGTGATGTTTTTTCACTATATCGTGACCATTATGAAGGGACTGAATTTGATTTAACTAAAGGTGTTGCTTCTGGCCCATATAATGGCAATCAAAATAGTATTACAAAAGATAAAAAATATTATGGAGCATGGGAAAGGGCAATATCAATATTTTATCAAGGATATACTTATGCATGCCAAATAAGACCATATGCCCCAGAGTCTACTAAAGGTTTATTATGGTTTGCACCTGATGTATCATATACTAGCTGCTTTGTTCCATTCTCCAGTAAATCTACTAGCATACCTTTATCTTATCAAACTGGCTCTCCTCAAAAATATGATTCTAATTGCGCATTTTGGATTTTTAATTTTGTAGGTAATTGGGCTAGATTAAACTATAAGCAAATGACTGAGCACGATATATTTGATTTACAAAGAAAACTTGAGATGATGTCATTTGACTTTATTAAAAGTTGTGATGAGAGATGCCAAAATACTTCTCATATAAATACTATAGAATATATTACAAAAGCTTGTGAAAATAATGCAAATATAGTTCTAAAATCTTGGTTAAAACTTGCTGCTATGTTAATAGCTAAATACGCAAACGGATATTGTAATTTAGAATACCAATCATCTACAAAAGATATTGGATATTCAGCAACTTGGCTTAGTTATACAAACTATAAAGATGGTCCTACTTCATATGATATGAAATAAAAA
>NZ_JAFFPK010000115.1 GCF_017590215.1 Clostridium sp. CCUG 7971 | reverse complement strand
AAAATATAGTTATATTATATGCAAAGATAATGCAGTAACTATAACTCCTGCCATCATATTACCTATAAGAACTCCTAAAAGTGCATTCTTTATTCTTATTTTTAATATTGATGCAATTGCAGATGCTGTCCATGTTCCAGTTGTAGGTAGAGGTATTCCTACAAATAGTACTATTCCTAATATTGATACATTTGTTAATCTTCTCATACCTGATTCTATTTTTCTATCAACTTTATCTACTATCACTTTAAATAACTTTTTACCTCTAAAAAAATGTATTATATGCCTAAATGTTAATATTAATGGAATTGAAATCAAAGTAGACCCAATTACACTAACTATATATACACCTATAGGATTTAAGCCTAGAGATATTCCTATTGGTATAGCCCCCCTAAGTTCTGTTATAGGTATCATAGATAAAATCATTATATGTAAATATTTCAATTTGTTCCTCCTATAATTTACTATTTCATTTATATGCAATTTACCATCTTCATATTTATACTTCTTTAATCATATACCACAGTATCATACTTCTTTTGTTTTAAACAAGGTAAAAAATAAGCACCTTATAAAAGGTGCTTATTTTTTTAGTTTTATATATGCTAAATGTTCTTTCTTATAATTATCATCATATATTTTTTTAGTTATGTAATTATTTTTTATATATTCATCTTCTAAATCGTCACCTATAGTGATTTTCTTGATCTCATCTTCATTATTAATATCTTCTATAAGTATTGATATATTATTATCTTTATTTAAGTTTTCTAAATTTCCATTCAGTATAATTTCTGAGCATTTTTTAATACTTCTTTTGTTTAGCCTTACTCCAGCATAATCACTAAATGTTTGTATATTGTTGAGTTTTACTATTGATGAGCTAACTTCTATCGCTGGCTCTTTTGATGATGTAGCATAAACTTTTATATTTTCTAATTCTATACCTTTTACACCTAATATATTTATAACTTTTCCAGCTCCATATACATTAAGATTTCTTAGTTCTACATTGTCTTTAGATATCATTATTGCACTGTTGTTTTTAGATTTTGTTTCTATATTATAGTTTCCTAGTTCACTATACCCATCTATTATTACAGGTCTTCTTATTATAATCGGATCTTTTATAGTTATATTTTTCCCTATAATTATAAGCTCTATTTCTTCGTTAGTAACAGCTTCTTTTAATTCTTTTTCTGTATTAACTATAGTTTTATTCAAATTAGGTAACTCTGGTTTATCTGGTAATGTTGGAAGTTCTTCCGGCAACTCTGGTTCTGTTGGTTTTTCTGGTAAAGTTGGTTCATCTTCTGGAATTTCTGGATCTATCGGTTTATCTGGAAACTCTGGTTCCGTTGGCTTATCTGGCAATACTGGTTTATTTGGTGTTGTAGGTTTACTTGGCAATGTGTCTTGACTGTTGTTATTTCCTTTTACAATTTCATAAAGGTTATTCTTAGATATTTCGCTTATTCCATTTCCAACTTGTATAATTTGTTTTATTTTAAACTTAGAAATTGCCTCTTTTTGAGATTTACTTAGACTTTCTCCTAGTAATACTATTGGTGTATTTTTTTTAGATGCTAAAGGTGATACTAAAACTCCATCTACAATTTCGTCTGTATTACCTTTACAATAATAGACTTTACTTACTTCACTATTTTTATAAAATTCATTTAATATATTTGAATTAGTTTCGTATCTATTTTCTCCGTATATTCTTTTAGCATTTTCTAAGCTTTTTTCTATATTTGCAGAGATACAATCTTTTCCTCCTATTATATAGCTTTCTTTTATATTATTATCACTTAACCATTTTTTAGCTTGTCCTAGTGCTTCTTGTTTTGATAGTATTATTGGCATATTTTTATTTCCTGCTACTGGTGATATTGATATGCTATCAGCTATTCCATTTTCTCCATTTACTAAAACTACTTTTTCTACTTTATTTGATTGATTTATAATATCTGCTATTTTTATTGAAGTTTCATATCTATCTTTTCCACTAATTCGTTTTATGTCTATTTTCATATCATTTAATTCATTTTCTATATTACTACTTACTACACTTTCTCCACCTATTATATAAGCTTTGTTTACATCTAATCTTTTTATCTCTTTTTCTGTTGTTTTTCCTAAAGTATTTTCTTTTACTAAAAGTATAGGACAATTATTTTGAGAGGCTAAAGATGTGGCACATAGCATATCAGATATTGATTTTGAATTCACTAATATTACGCTATTTGAACTTTTTAATTCTTTTGATATTTCTACAGCTGTTTCAAATCTGTCTTTTCCTGCTATTATATTTTGATTATTTATTTCATTTGCAAAGATGTGATTTGTTATAAGAATTGATATTATTATACTTACACTTAAAAATCTAAATATTTTATTCACCTCTTTTTATATACTTTACTTTGATTATATATACAAATATTAATGATTATACATAATTTTAATATAAAATAAAAAATTTTATATTAAAATACCCTCTATCACTTTAAAATGTACCCTTTGTAAA
>NZ_JAFFPK010000114.1 GCF_017590215.1 Clostridium sp. CCUG 7971 | reverse complement strand
AAAAAATTTCTATATATGATAAACTATAATAGTATAGAAATGAGTTTGGAGGTATAGTATGGGTGATGACGCAGAATCAAGAGAAAAAAAGTTATACGAAACATTTAGTATAACAATGGAACTAGAAAGACCGATACTAAATGATGAAGTAGAAGAAGAAAATAAAACTAGAGAAAAAAATAATAAAAAAATAATAAACCATAAAAATATAAAAAATATAATGAGGTGGATTTTAGCAGGTTTAGTAATTGCTATAATAGGATTTTTTATATGGGCAAATAACTCATATAAACCGCAAGCAATGGCGCATTTGGCATTAGTAAGTGATGAAAGTGTAATAGTAAATAAGGATAAATTTATAACATTTACACCTACAAACACTAACCCTACAAAAGGATTTATATTTTATCCAGGGGCTAAGGTTAATCCAGAATCATATGCACCAATATGTAAAGATATAGCTAAAAAGGGGTATAAAGTTTTTATAGTTGAACCAACTCTTAATTTAGCGATACTTTCTCCTAACAAAGCAAAAGATGTAATTAAAGAAAATAGTGATATAAGCACTTGGGTAGTAGGAGGACACTCTTTAGGAGGAACTATTGCAGCTAAATTTGCTAGTAATAATAGAACTTTAGTAGACGGGGTGGTTCTTTTAGCATCATATCCTATGAATGATGATTTAAAATCTTTAAGTATGGATGTAATTTCAATATGGGGAAGTAAAGATGGTGTTGTAAACTTTAAATCTCTTATAGAGTCTAAAGAAAAATTACCATCAGATGCCACATTTGTTGAAATTGAAGGTGGAAATCATGCTCAATTTGGAGATTATGGTAAACAAAAAGGAGACAATGACGCTATAATAAATCAGGAAAAACAAATAGATATTACTTCTAAAAGTATAGTAAAATTTTTAGATAAAATAAAACAATAAAAAACTATGGATTATTATAATCCATAGTTTTTTTCTAGAATCTTTTATATACACCTAAGTCTCCAATTTTATCAGATTTTATATCATTTTTAAAAGCATCTATAAACCACATAATATCACTTTTTAATACGGTCTTAGATAATAGAAGAAATATAAAATAAAAAATAACAACAACGCCTATTTGTATAAATACTAAGGAGCTAAATCCAAGTAAATTAAATAAAAATTTTGTACAAAAGCTTGATAATGTTATACAAAATGTTGGTTTTATTATCCAGTCTAATAAAAGAAAATCAAGCTTAGTTACCTTTAAAAGTCTATTTATACTAAGTAAAGAGTTTAAAAGTGTTCCTGTAAATAAAACTATAATAAAACCATCAATACCTTTTTTAGGTATTAGAAATAAAATTAAAAATATTCTTATTCCCATATCAATGAAATTATACCTTAAAGTACTCATTTGTTGGTCTAGAGCATTTAAGCTACCATCAACAATTCTATCTAAATACATAAATGGTATAAGTGGAGCCAATATTCGTATCATATATCCAACTTCGTTATTATTATAAATTGTCATTCCTAATTCGTCAGAATAAATTATAAATAATCCAGAAGCGAATATAGCAATAAGTAATGTGAATTTAAAAACACGAGATATTATGGAATTTACCCTTAATCTTTGATTAAGTGCATTAGCTTCTGAAATTTCAGGTATTATAAGTGTTGAAAATGAAGCTAAAAATATAGAAGGAAAGTTAAGTAAAGGCATAACCATTCCCTTTATAAGTCCAAATATAGATAAAGATGCTGATGTTGAAGCCCCATATAATCTAAGGGCATTTGGAATTAGTATATCTTCTACTGTTCTAAGACCTGTTTGTATATATGCACTTGAAGCTATAGGTATCGCTATCTTAGATATCTCAAACAGACTACAACTATCACTTCTTGAAGCTATAGTTTTATTTATATTTTTCTTTTCAAATATGTACATTATATAGGAAAAAAGTGTTGAGATTATTACAGAAAGTGAATTAGCTGTAGTTACTAAAATACAAGTATAGTTTAAACCCTTTGGCAGAGTAATACTTATAAAAGAACATATTATAATCATCAAAGTTGAAATTTCTATAATATCTGATGTTACACTCTTTATAACTTTTCTCATTCCATAAAAATATCCATGAAAACATGCACCTACACCAAAAAAAGGTAATGATACTGATAATATTTTAAGAGGGATTATAGCCCTTTCATCTCCTATCCAAGAAGTAGCAATAAGTTCAGCATTATAAAATACTAAAAAGGTTGCTAAAGAACTAAAAAATAGAGAATAAATAATTGCATTTTTCATTATGCTCTTAATCTTTTTTACATTTTTTCTACCTAATTCTTCAGCTATAAGGCGAGTAGTAGTTACTCTAATTCCGGATATGGCTAAAGTAGCTGCCATCATATATATACTCATTAAAAGTTGATAAAGTCCCATTCCTTCAGTTCCAATTTTATTAGATAAATATACCCTAAACCCCATATTTATAAAACCTACAGCCATGGTAGTTGAGGTTAATATTAATGCATTTAGTATTAAATTTTTTCTTTTCATAATGTTTATCTCCTTATATTTTTAAACTTAAGCAAAGTAATTCGCCAATTGTGGTTTAAAGTAAATTTTTATTTTAAAGTATAAACTTATAAACAAGTACTATGTTCATATATATGTAAATTAATATTTAAATATTATATATATGAGAAATTATAATTTATTAAATAAAAATAGATAATACTAAAGATTATAGTAATGAAAAATAAATTTACATTCAAATTTTAAGGAGAAATATTATGAAAATAAGACTTGGATATGTAGCAATAGCTTTAAAATTAGGTAAAGTAACTTCTTCAAGTACACTAACTTATTCAAGGTATAATAAATTAAAAACAGAAGATGAAAAAATTAATAAACTTAAAGAAGTAACCTATTCAAATCTTAATGCTCTTGAAAAAATACTTAGATATAATATAGAAAATAATATACATTTTTACAGAATAACATCTAATTTAATACCGTTATCAACTCATCCAGAAGTTATGTGGGATTATAAAAAATATTTTAAAGAAGACTTTAAATATATAGGAAGAATAATTAAAGAAAGTAATATGAGAGTTGATTTTCACCCAGATCAATTCAATGTAATAAATAGTGATAAGGAAAATGTAGTAAAAAATACAATAAGAAATTTAAGTGAACAAGTAGATATATTTGAAGCATTAAATTATAAAGATGGGAAAATGGTTATTCATATTGGAGGAGGTTTAGGAGGTAAGGAAAAAGCAATCAAACGATTCATTGATAATATTGATAAGTTTCCCAATCGAATAAGGGAAAGAATTATATTAGAAAATGACGACAAGATATTTACAGCAAAGGATGTTTTAAATATTTGCAAAGTTATAAACTTACCAATGGTATTAGACGTTCATCATCATAATTGTAATAATGATGGAGAGTTTATAGGTGATTTACTTGTAGAAATATTTAATACATGGAAAGATGAAACGTTAGTTACTAAAATTCACTTTTCAAGCCCGAGAGAATTTGAAAATGATAGAAAGCATTCGGATTATATAAATGCAATTGATTTTTCGAATTTTTTAGATATAGCTAAGGAGAAGGCAAATAAAGATTTTGATGTAATGATAGAAGCAAAGCAAAAAGATTTAACTTTAGAAAAGTTAATAAATGATTTAAAAAAGTTAAGAAAAGATATTAAATTTATAGATGAAACTACATTAGAATTTTGATAAAGTGATACACTATATAATGGTATATACCAAATAGTGTATCATTAATTTGAGAAAATAAAAATAAATAAAAAAGGAAAAACGATTGCACGAGAAAAAATGAAGTGCTATAATGAAAACATAAGGCGATGCAAACGATTGCTTAAAAATTTAATTAGGGGGACGATAATATGGGATTAAAAAAAATTCTAAGTCTTTTAACAGTAACAGTATTAGTCGGAGCTAGTGTTGTTGGATGTAGCTCAAGTGGAGGAAGTACAGCTAAGGAGGGTGATAAAGTAGTTGTAGATATATTCCAATTTAAAGTGGAAGCGAAAGATGCACTAGAAAAAGCAGCTGAGGTTTATGAAGAGAAAAATCCTAATGTAGATATAAATATAGAGACTGTAGGCGGTGGAAACGACTACGGAGCAGCCCTTAGATCTAAATTTCAATCAGGCCAAGAACCAACTATATTTAATATAGGTGGACCTCAAGATGTTGAAGATTGGAACTCTAAAGTAGAGAATTTAAAAGACCAACCTTGGGTTAAAGAAGCTTTTGATGGTACATTAGGAGCAGTAACTAATGATGATGGAATATTCGGTATGCCATTTAATCAAGAAGGGTATGGATTTATATATAATAAAGAAGTATTTAAAAAAGCAGGAATTGATCCAGCAGTTTTAACTAGTTTTGAGGCTCTAGAAAATGTAGCTAAAACTTTAGATTCTAAAAAAGATGAGTTAGGTATTGAAGCAGTATTTGCAGTACCAGGAAAAGAAAAATGGGTAACAGGTCTACATTTAATGAATGTTGCTTTATCTAATGAATTTAAAGATGGAACAGATGCATATAAGGCAAAAGAATTAGAATTTAAATATAATAAAGAACTAAAAGATCTATTTGATTTACAGACTACATATGCATTTAAGCCAGATGGAAAATTACCATCTATAAATAGTGTTGACTATGCTATGCAAGTAGAACAAAAATATTCAACTGGAAAAGTTGCAATGGTTCAAATGGGGAACTGGGCATATGGAGGAATAGAAGGAGTTAATGCTGATGTAGCGAAAAATTCAGGTATACTTCCAATGCCACTTAAAGGTGTAGTAGAAGACTCTATACCAGTAGGAGTTCCAATGTATTGGTCTATAAATAAAGATAAAGATAATGCTCAAAAAGATGCAGCTAAAGATTTCTTAAATTGGCTATATACTTCAGATGAAGGTAAAAAAATGATAATAAATGATTTTAATTTTATACCAGCATTTAAAGGATATGAATCTGATGAACTACAACCAAAAGATCCATTATCAGCCGATGTATTAAAATACTCTAATGAAGGTAAAACTATGCCTTGGGTATTTATGGGATACCCAAGTGGATGGGGAGAAAATGTAGTTGGAGCTGATTTACAAAAATATTTAGATGGAAGCATGACTTGGGAAGACTTAGTTAAGAATTCAAAAGCTACTTGGGCAGAAGAAAGAAAATAACATTAAATAATATGATATAGGTTATAGGAAAGTATTGGTATACTTTCCTATAATTTTAAACTTATAAAACTAAGGGGAGTGAAATATATGAGTGACAAAGTTAAAAAAATTGGTAAAAATAAAAATAACCTAGCCTTTTGGGCATTTGTAGGACCTAGCTTATTTGCGTTTTTAGTTGTAATATTTATTCCACTAATAGTTGGTATATATTATTCATTTACAGATTGGAATGGAATTTCTACAGATATAAATTTTGTAGGATTTGAAAATTATATAAAAGCATTTTCAGATGAAGGATTTAGAAATTCATTTTTCTTTACAGCTAAATTTACTGTAGCATCAGTAATTACTATAAATGCTATAGGATTTGCTTTAGCTCTTTTGGTAACAAGAGAATCGAAAATCAGTAATTTATTAAGAACAATATTTTTCATGCCTAACTTAATTGGTGGGTTAATTTTAGGATTTATATGGCAATTTATATTTGTTAATGTATTTAATTCAATAGGTCAAGCTTTAGGTCAAGAATGGATGATGGGTTGGCTGTCAAATTCAACAACAGGATTTTGGGGAATGGTAATTATAATGGCTTGGCAAATGTCAGGATACGTTATGGTTATATATGTAGCAGGACTTCAAAATGTTCCGCCTGAATTAAATGAAGCAGCTAAAATAGATGGAGCAAATATTTGGCAAAGAATAAGACTTATAACTTTCCCAATGATAAGACCTGCATTTACAATAAGCTTGTTTTTAACATTATCAAATTCGTTTAAATTATTCGATCAAAACTTAGCACTTACAAATGGTGGACCAGGAAATGCAACTCAAATGCTTGCTCTTAATGTTTATCAAACTGCATTTTCATATAATAAGATGAATTTAGCTCAAGCAAAAGCTGTAATATTCTTTGTATTAGTTGCAATAATAACACTTGTGCAAGTTTATTTAACTAAGAAAGACGAGGTGGAGGCATAATGAAAAATAAATTTAGTAAAATAGGACTAGATATAGTAGGCATAATATTAGCTTTAGTATGTTTATCTCCATTTTATATAATAATCGTAAATTCTTTTAAATCAAAAGGTGAATTATTTGAAAGTACACTAGCGCTTCCATCAAGTTTGATGCTTGATAATTATACTAAATCTTGGGAGCAATTAGATTTTATAAAAGTCTTAGGTAATTCTTTACTTATAACAATAGTAAGTATAGTATTTATAATATTATTTGCATCTATGGCGGCATGGATGTTACAAAGAACAAGTTCTAAATTAAGTAATATAATACTATTTTTATTTATATCATCAATGCTTGTAACTTTCCAATCAATAATGTTACCACTTATAAATATAATGGGAAAATTAAAACTTCTTAATGTTCCAGGGATAATATTTATGTATATTGGTTTTGGGTGCGCATCAGCAATATTTTTATATCATGGATTTGTAAAAGGAATACCGAAGGAATTAGATGAAGCAGCTTTAATAGATGGGTGTACTAAGTGGCAAACATTTAGATATATAATATTCCCATTACTTAAGCCAATATCTATAACTGTTGCAATACTAAATACAGTCTGGATATGGAATGATTTCTTATTACCATCATTAGTTATAAATACTCCAGGCACAAGAACAATACCACTTTCAATGTTTTTCTTCTTTGGACAATACACAAAACAATGGGATTTAGCTTTAGCAGGATTAGTTCTTACTATAATACCAGTGCTATTATTCTACTTCTTTGCTCAAAAACATATTATAAAAAGTGTTACATCAGGAAGTATAAAATAGAGTTGTAGTAAAACATACTAGTTTGAAAATATATAAGTTAGATATTTATAAATAATTTATCCATGAATAGACGTTTTAAATAAATGGATAGAGATGTATTTAGTAAGTATGATATAATTATAACTATAAATATTTTTAATTTATATTAAATATATTTAAAAAGAAAAAATTTGTAAAACTGATATGAAAGTATTAAGTTATATATAAAATAAAATAGAAAGAATAATATAGAGGATAGTTGAGCATGATTAAAATTACTATAAAAGACGTAGCAAAGGAAGCTGGAGTAGCTACATCTACAGTATCGAGAGTGTTATCTGATAATCCTAGAATAAGTGATGAAACTAAAGAACGCGTTCATGAGGCAGTAAGGAAATTAAATTATAAGCCAAATCCTATTGCAAGAAGTTTAGCTAATAATAAGACTCGAATACTAGGAGTTGTGTTACCAAGTGAAGCTGATGATTTACTTACAAATCCATTTTTCATAAATGCTATGAAAGGAATGAGTTTATATGCACAAAGTAAAAACTACTATATAACTTATGCATTTAGTAAAAGTGATAAAACAGAAACTGAAAGTATAAAGGAAATAACAGCAGCTAATTTGGTGGAAGGAATTATTCTTTTAAGGGTAAATGAAAATGATGAAAGTATAAAATACTTAAAAAAAATAAATTTTCCATTTGTAGCTATAGGAAGACCTGAAAGTACTGAAGATGTTTTATGGGTAGATAATGATAACTTTCAAGCTATGTATAATGTAGTTAATAAACTTATAAAAAAAGGGCACAAGAAGATAGGGTTTATAGGGGCTATGAAAAGCCTAAACATGTCTAGAGATAGACTAAAAGGATATAAAATGGCTCTTGAAGTTAATGGAATAAATTATGATGAAAGTTTGGTTATACATAAGTTGCAATTTAATGAAAATGAAGGTTATAATGCAGCTAATTTATTAGTTAAAGAAAGTAAAGTAAGTGCAATAGTAGCAACAGATGATTTATTAGCATTTGGAGCAGGAAATATGCTTAAAGACAATAGTATAGATGATATTGCATTGGTAGGATTTAATAACAATCAGCTGGCTCAGTATCAAACTCCACCACTATCATCTGTGCATATAAACGCAGATAAACTAGGATATTACGCAGCAAAATTACTAATAAAAAAATTAGAATCTAATATTAGTACTAATACTCACTATATTGTAAATACAGAGTTTATAGAAAGAGAATCATTTAAGTAAAAATGCAAAAGCATTATATAAATAACTTATTTAAATTGGTTATTTATATAAATGTAATTGCATTTTTTACTCAACTATGCAACCGGTTGTCTAAAAAGGGGGAGGAAGCAAACATGATAGAAGCTTTTATATTTGATTTAGATGGCGTTATAACAGATACAGCTCATTTTCATTATCTAGCGTGGAAAGAGCTAGGGGATAGATTAGGAATAGATATAGATGAAAAGTTCAATGAAAGCCTAAAGGGAATAAGTAGAATGGAATCTTTGGAAAGAATATTAATTCATGGCAAAAAAGAGAATTATTTCGATAAGGAAGAAAAATTAATAATGGCAGATGATAAGAATAATTATTATGTATCTTTAATAGAAAATATAAATCCAAAAGATGTGTTGCCAGGAATAGTAGAGCTATTAGAAAGTATAAAATTAAATAACATAAAAATAGGTCTAGCATCTGCAAGTAAAAATGCTATAAAGGTACTAAATAATTTAAAACTTATAGATTACTTTGATTTTATATCTGATGCATCAAAATGTGAAAATAGTAAACCCGCGCCAGATATATTTTTAATGGCAGCAAAAGGATTAAGTGTAAATCCTAAAAATTGTATAGGAATTGAAGATGCAAGTGCTGGGATAGAATCAATAAATAAAGCAGGAATGTATTCTGTAGGAGTAGGAAATTTTGAGATATTAAAAAAGGCTAAGTATATTGTAAAAGATACTGACGAATTAATCTTTGAAAAAATAGTTGAAAAATATAGTAAAGATTTATAGTTTTAGTAATTTATAAAGGGGGGATTTTATGAAACGTTTATTTGATAATATAGATGAATGGAAAATAATTCAAAATAGTATAGAATTCAATAAAAATAGATTAGCAGAATCAATAATGAGTTTAGGTAATGGTTATATGGGAATGAGAGGTAACTACGAAGAAAGTTACTCAAAAGATAGTCACAGAGGTTCATATATAGCAGGAGTATGGTTCCCTGATAAAACTCGCGTGGGCTGGTGGAAAAACGGATATCCTAACTATTTTGGCAAAGTTCCAAATAGCGTAAATTATATAGGAATAGACATATTTGTAGATGGAGAAGTTTTAGACTTAGGTAAAGTAAAAGTTAAAGATTTTTATAGAGAATTAGATATGAAAAACGGAGTGTTAACTCGTAGATTTATTGCAGATATTTGTGGAAAAGAGATAGAAGTAAATGTTGTAAGATTTTTAAGTATAGCTAAAAAAGAAATGGCAGTTATAAAATATGATGTAAAAGCATTAAACTTTGATGGAGAGATAACATTTAGACCATATTTAGATTCAAATGTTAAAAATGAAGATTCAAACTATGATGAAGATTTTTGGGTTCATATATCATCAGATTCTAAAGAAAATTATGGAAGCTTAATAGCAAAAACTAAGGAAAATTTATTTAAAACAGAAGTATTTACTATAGGCGCTACTATGAATATAAGTGCTAATAAGAATAGCAAATTATTAAGCTATATGAACAAAAAAGGTTATAGCGAAAATAGGTTAATATTTGATATAAAAAGAGATGAAATAATATCAATTGAAAAATATGTAGCAATAACTACTACAAGAGATTATGAAGAGAATGAACTTTTAGATAAATGTAATAAAATACTATCTAAAGAGATAGATAAAGGCTATGAAGCATTAATTAAAGAACATAGTGACAAGTGGAATAAAAGGTGGGAAACTGCTGATATAAAAATATATGGAGATAAATCAGCTCAGCAGGGTATAAGATATAATTTATTCCAACTATTTTCAACATATTATGGAGAAGATGCAAGACTTAATATAGGTCCAAAAGGGTTTACAGGGGAAAAGTATGGAGGAGCTACTTATTGGGATACAGAGGCATATTGTTTACCAGTATATTTAGGAGTTGCCGATAAATCAGTATCTAGAAATCTTTTAGAATATAGATATAATCAATTAGAGCCAGCTAAAATACAAGCAAAGAAATTGGGATTAGAGGGTGCTTTATATCCAATGGTTACATTCAATGGTGAAGAATGCCATAATGAGTGGGAAATAACTTTTGAAGAAATTCACAGAAATGGAAGTATTATATATGCAATATATAATTACACAAATTATACTGGTGACTATGAATATATAAAAGAAAAAGGTATAGATGTAATAGTTGAAGTTGCAAGATTTTGGGCAAGTAGAGTCCATTTATCAGTTAGAAAAGGGTTATACATGATTCATGGAGTTACAGGACCAAATGAATATGATAATAATGTGAATAATAACTGGTACACTAACTATATTGCAAAATGGAGTTTGGAATATGCTGTTAGAAATATAAAAAAATTAGAGATAGAATGTATTGAATCTGTAAAAAGAAATAATGTTTCAAGTAAAGAAGTTGAAAAGTGGTTAAACATAGCTAATAAAATGTATCTTCCTTATGATGAAGAATTAAATATAATTGTCCAACAGGATGATTTTTTAGATAAAGAATTTATAAAAGTATCAGATTTACCTAAAGAAAATCTACCTTTAAATCAAAATTGGTCATGGGATAAAATATTAAGATCTTGCTTTATAAAACAAGCAGACGTACTGCAAGGAATGTATTATTTTTCAGATGAGTTTAGTTTAGAGGAAAAGAAAAGAAACTTTGACTTCTATGAGCCATATACAGTACATGAGTCATCATTATCTTCATGTATATATTCTATAATAGCATCTGAAATAGATAATTTAGATAAAGCTTATGAGCTATACTCAAGAACTGCAAGATTGGATTTAGATAATTATAACAATGATACTGAAGATGGTCTTCATATAACTTCTATGTCAGGAGCGTGGTTATCTATAGTACAAGGATTTGCAGGAATGCGAACATATAAAGAAACTTTAAGTTTTAACCCTAAACTTCCAGATAAGTGGCAAGGATATTCTTTTAATATTAATTATAGGGATAATAAGTTGAAGGTTTCTGTAAATAAAGATTTAATAAGTATAGAAAATTTAGTTGGAAACCCTATAGAGGTAGTGATATATGGAAATAAGTATATAGTTAATGATAAATTAGAAGTTTAAACTAAGTTACTATAAAAGAACTGATTAGTGTATCTAATCAGTTTTTTTATTTATTATGAATTAATAAAGACAATCGTTTGCATAAGTTTTTATTAAAATTATATAAAAATAATTAAAAATTAAAATTAAAGTTGAAAAAACTTGAAAATGTTTTCACCGGATGCTATAATCAATATATAAAAGAATAAAAATTAAGAAAATTTCTTATATTTTTTTGTTGTCTGAGCAATCGATTGCATAAAATAAAACTTATAATAAAAAGAAAGGGTAGGGGAATATGAGTAAGATTAAATTAGGATCTTTTGATTTTTGGCAAAAATTCGGGAAAGCATTATTAGTAGTTATAGCTGTTATGCCAGCTGCAGGACTTATGGTTTCAATAGGAAAGCTTATAGGCATGTCATCAGATATGCAACTTATAACTACTATTGCTAGAGTAGTTGAGGATATAGGTTGGGGTATAATCGGGAATTTACATATTTTATTTGCAGTAGCAATAGGGGGATCTTGGGCAAAAGAACGTTCAGGCGGAGCATTTGCAGCTCTTATAGCATTTATATTAATAAATCGTGTATCAGGATCAATATTTGGAGTAACTTCAGATATGTTAGCTGATCCTTTAGCGACAGTAACATCACTAACGGGAGCAGAACTTTTAGTTAAAGATTACTTTACATCAATACTAGGAGCTCCAGCACTTAATATGGGTGTATTTGTCGGTATAATTTCTGGATTTATGGGAGCGGTATTATATAATAAATTCTATAACTTTAGTAAATTACCTCAAGCATTAGCATTCTTTAATGGAAAACGTTTTGTACCTTTTGTTGTCATAATTGCTTCAGTAATAGCGTCAATAGTATTATCAATAATATGGCCATTTGTTCAAGGTGCTTTAAATGCTTTTGGTATGTGGATAGCTTCATCTAAAGATACAGCACCAGTACTTGCTCCATTTGTATATGGGACACTTGAAAGATTATTATTACCATTTGGACTTCATCATATGATAACAGTTCCAATGAATTATACAGAGTTAGGTGGAGTATATGAAATAATAACAGGTTCAGCAGCAGGAACTATGGTTGCAGGCCAAGATCCGTTATGGCTTGCTTGGATAACTGATTTAATAAATTTAAAAGATGCAGGAAATATAGCCGGATATAATAATTTATTAACAACTATTACACCAGCTCGTTTTAAAGCGGGTCAAGTAATATTATCTACAGCATCACTTGCAGGTATATCTATTGCAATGTATAAGAATGTTGATAGTGATAAATTAAAAAAATATAAACCAATATTTTTATCAGCGCTTCTTGCATGCTTCTTAACAGGAGTTACAGAACCAATAGAATTTATGTTTATGTTTATATCACCAGTATTATATGTGGTGTATGCAATACTTACAGGTCTTGCATTTGCTTTAGCAGATTTAATAAATTTAAGAGTACATTCATTTGGTTTTATAGAATTTTTGACTCGTACTCCAATGTTAATTAAAGCAGGATTGACTATGGACTTAGTAAACTTTG
>NZ_JAFFPK010000113.1 GCF_017590215.1 Clostridium sp. CCUG 7971 | reverse complement strand
ATTTATATTAATTAATAGATTTAACCATAAAGCTAATATAATAACATAGACAAGTATTAATTTTAAACTTAAAGTGTTAGCTAAACCATCTGATTTAAAGAAAGATAAAATACCTCCTAGAAACTTTACTAAGATAAATATTAAGAAAATATTAGCTACTAGTTTATAAATACTAAAAGTTGTGTTTGGAAAAAATGCTGTATCAATCAAATTTAATAGCAATATAACAAAGAAAGCACTCCAATGTTTATACTTTTCAATAAATTTCAAAAAATCACCTCTTATATAAAAAATATATATCAAATTACAATTTTTAACAATAAATTACATGAATGCTATTGCCTATAACCTTAGGGTAGCATATAAAATAATAAAATAACATCATCTAAGTGAGATTTTACTATTTTATATTTTTTTAGAAAATTCTTAAAAATCTATAAATTTTATTACATAAAATCTAAAGTATCTATATATTTATCCGTATAAAAATAAGGAAAAACTATTTTAAACTAAAATGAACTTTAAATTAAAATCATTTTTTTATAAAATTTAATTATTAACAAATGAAATAATTAGAATATTTGAATTTTTCATTTAAATAGAAAACAAATCAAAATGGGGGGATGTATATGAAACAATTAAAAGTTAAAAATCTGAAAATTGGTAGAAAGTTGAGTCTATCTTTTATTATTGTACTTTTGCTTGCAGCATTTGCAAATGGTAATGCAATGAATAACTTGAGAAAAGCAGGAGAATTAGGACATGATTTGTTTGAAGGTCCTTATCAACTAACTAACCAATCTATGGGAATTCGTAGAGACATAGTTTCTATTGACCAAAATCTTGTAACTGCATTCACTGCACAAAATCCTACAGATACAAGCTATAAAGAAACAATTTTAAAAAACTTTGATAGTATCAATGAAAGAATTAAAATAATTCGTGGTGTTGACATACCTCGTGAGAACACTTCAGAAGCTTCAAAATTAGTTGGTGATATTGAAAGCTCAGTTGTTGAATTAAGACAAGAATATGAAAAAGTTTATGAGTTCATAGATAAAGGAGACTATGAAACTGCAAAAGAAATGGTAGTAAAAGAAGATCAAGCATACTATAAATCTTATGGTAAGTGTGTAGACTACGCTATAGCTCTTTATGAAGATGCAGAAAAATTAGGTATTAAATTTGATAAAGGAGTGAGTGATGCAGTATCAAAATCTGAGATTATTTCTACAACTTTAAATATATCTAGTATGGTAGCAGGAGTAATTATATGTATATATATTACAAAGAGTTTAAGAAATCCAATTGGAGAAATAGAAGTAGCTGCAAATAAAATGGCTGTTGGAGACTATGATATTTCAATTGATTATGAGTCAAAAGATGAATTAGGTTCTTTATCAAGTAGTATGCGTCAAATGAGTGATAAAACTAAGGCAATTATAAATGATACAGTCCGTGTGTTAGGAGAGGTTGCATCCGGTAATTTTGATGTTGAACCTGAAGTAGAATACATAGGAGTATTTAAAGAAATCGAAAAATCAATAATTAGGATAACAGATGATTTAAGTGAAACAATGTCACAAATAAATGTAGTTTCAGAAGAAGTTGGTGCTGCATCAGAGCAAGTTGCTAGTGGATCACAAATGTTAGCACAAGGTGCTACTGAACAAGCAAGTTCAATTCAAGAATTATCTGCAACTATTACTGAAATATCTGATAAAATTAAAGATACTGCAAAAAATGCTAAAGAAGCTAATGTTTTAACAATGAATGCAGGTAATGAAGTTGAAAATGGTAATAATCAAATGAAACAAATGGTTAAATCTATGGAAGAAATTTCAGTAACTTCTAATGAAATCGGTAGAATTATAAAAACGATAGATGACATAGCATTCCAAACAAATATATTAGCATTAAATGCTGCAGTTGAAGCTGCTAGAGCTGGGGAAGCTGGTAAAGGATTTGCTGTTGTTGCTGATGAAGTTAGAAATCTTGCTGCTAAATCAGCAGAAGCTGCTAAAAACACAGCTACACTTATTGAAAATTCAATAGAAGCAGTTGGTAAAGGAAGTAAGATTGTAGACGAAACAGCTGAATCACTTCAAAAAATAATTGATACAATGCATCAAAGTATTGTATTAGTTGAGGATATAGCTAAAGCCTCTGGGGAACAAGCTACTGCAATTAACCAAGTTACATTAGGAGTAGGTCAAATTTCAGAGGTGGTACAAACTAACTCTGCAACATCAGAAGAAAGTGCAGCTGCCAGTGAAGAACTAAGTGGACAAGCACAGATGGTTAAATCACTTGTTGAAAACTTTAGATTAAAGGATTTACATGGAAATAAAAAACATATAAGTTTTGAAGATAAAGATGATTATTTTGCTATGAATAAATTTTAATAATATATAAATGGAAGCTTTTAAGCTTCCATTTTTTTACATATAAGGAAATTGTATTTTATCTGACTTGTGGATAAATATAATTTCCAACTACTAAGCTTGAGCAACGGACCTGGTTTGTAGGTCGTTGGCGATATGAGCAAAGCGAATTTTTTATTTAGAAGTTTATGAAATTTAAATGTTTGATAGATTAATTATTTTAAAATATAATAAATTATATAGTAAAAATTTATAATGGACATATATAGAGGGTGAAATAAAAATAAAAGGGGGAGAAAAACTTGGAGACAAACAAAGTAAGGAAAGTATTACTAATGCTAGTTGCACCGTTTTTAATAGCGCTATCAGGATGTGAAAGTACACAATCTGTAAAAGGGGTAGCTTCATTAAAAGATGGATATTTTAAAATTTCAAAGGCAATAGATGATAATGAAAAAATAAGCAAAGAATATGTAAAAAATCTATTAAATGGTTATGAATATAAAAAAGGAGAAGAATTTAGACTAGAAGATTATTCTCCAGAACTTAAGATGATTCAACAACCATATATATTTAAAAATGATAAAGAAGAACTTACTATAACTCATATAACTGATAATGGGAAAGAAAGCTTGTCTACAGTGTATAATTATGATGATGGAGATGTTAATATAAGCTTATCATATAGTCCAGCGGATAAAGAGTTTATAGATGAAAATACAGAGCCAAAACCACATTTATTTGTAGGAGTATCTTTATCTGACAATAATAAGTATCAAGATATATGCAAAATATTAAATGATAGTTATAGTGACTATGAGTCATATTATCAAAAGATTGCTGATAATTTTGCTACTAAAAATGATATGAATATAGAAGATTTGAAAAGTATTATCGGTGATTCACATAGTGAAACCACAACTGAAAAAGTTAAAGTTGGAAAAAAGGCTGAAGAAGAGTTGATTTCATATAAATTTGAAAAAGATAAAAAAGAAATACTTGTAGAGTATTTCAAAAATAGTAATAAGATGTTTGGATTGTCATATATAGATATGGACTCAGAAAATATGGAAACTAATGTAATGAAAAATGCCAGAGATAATAAAGAACTAGAAGGTGGAAAGTTTCATATGGGTTTAATTAATTTTGTTGATAAACTAGATGAACAAGAAAAAATGGTAAATAAACTACATAAATATATGAAATAATAAAAATAAAAAAGTGGATAGTTTAAATTTAAAACTATCTACTTTTTTATTTTATTTTACTGTACCGAATTTACTAAATGGATACGCTCTTAAAGTAACTTTCCCAATTATATCATCTAAAGGAACTGTTCCTATTTTTGAGTCTCTGCTATCACCACTATTTGGTCTATTATCTCCCATAGTAAATACATGATTATTGGGAACTACAATATCAATATCACCATCTGTATATACATCATTTAGATAATCTTCACTTAAGTACTTGCCATTTATGTATACTTCATTATTTTTTATAAGGATATGTTCTCCAGGTAAAGCAATTACTCTTTTAACTAAATTTTTTTTATGACTAGTTTTATTATCAATTAAACCTGATTTAAATACTAAAATATCCCCTCTATTTGGAATTTCTTTGTTGTAAGATAATTTATTTATTAATAGATAATCTTTATCTTCTAATGTAGGATACATAGATTGTCCACTAACTATAGTTGGTTGTACAAATAATGTTACTCCAAATGCAATAACTAACGATGCACATATTGTCTTAAACCATTCAAATATTTCATTTTTTATTTTTCCACTCAAAATAATTATCCCCCTTATCTTTAAATATAAAATATTGAAATTAATCAAAAACTATATTTATTAAACATACCTAATTTTTACATTTAATTATAGCATAATGATATACTTACATTATAGCTTATATCAAATAGTAAATATATTACAAACTAAAATGTTTAAAGTCTTTTTTATAAAAGACTATTATTACTACTACAATATACATAATAAAGATACAAATAAAATTAAAATATGGGGGAGCAATTAATGAATGATATTATAAAAAAATCTAAAAATATTACATTAAGGCGTACTAAAAGTACAGATTTAGAATTTGTTATAAGTTTAGAAAGAGAACCTTATAATGCTCAGTATGTAGGTCAATGGAGTAAAGAAAGACATATGGATTCTTTAAAAGATAGAGATATAGTACATTTAATAGTTGAAGATTCAAATACAAGCAAACCCATTGGATATATAATTATGGGAGGTATTGAAAATAAAGATAACAATATTGAATTTAGGCGAGTTGTTATAAGTGATAAAGGTAAGGGGTTTGGAAGAGAAACATTAAAGCTAATAAAAGAATTCTCGTTTAATCAATTAGGTGCGCATAGGCTTTGGCTTGATGTAAGATGTAAAAATACTAAAGCACAAAACCTTTATAAGTCAGAAGGATTTAAAGAAGAAGGAACTTTAAGAGAGTGTGTGATTTATAATGGGAGCTATGAATCTATAATTATAATGTCTATATTAGAACATGAATATAAAAATAACTAAAATAACTAAAATAAGTAATAATAAACCTAGTGAAGCTTTTAAAGTTTTACTGGGCTTATTATTTATATCTAACTTTTTTATTTTTACTGTCTTTTACTAATGAAAAACCTATTAATGATGATGCACACCCCATTATACATCCACCAGATATTCCTACTGCAATCATAATATTAGACCTACTTGAAAAGTAGATGCCTAAAATAAACAGAATAAATCCAATTAAAAACATTATTTTAAATTTCAAATTTATATCCTCCTGATACCTTCTAATATGAAACATTACCTATTATTTATATGATAACAGATTAAATTTTAAAAGAGTCCTCTTATTTATAATTTAAATAAGAAGACTCTTTATATAATTAAAATCTTACTTTTCTTATTGTTTTTTTATATCTACGGTTAGATTTTCTTAATACATTAGCAATATAGTCTAGTTGTTCCAAGAAAATATTAGCTTCATCTATAGTGTTATAAAGTCCAAGACTTGCTCTTACCATTCCATCATTATACAATCCAGATACCACATCTCTATATGCGTCACAGTCACTAACACCTAATAGTCTATATACATAAGGATGAGCGCAGAATTTACCGGCTCTTAGAGATATTCCTTTTTCAGTTGCCATGTTTACAGCAACGGCTTCGTAGTTCATATCTTTAATATTAAAAGTAATTACACCTAATCTATCATCAATATAATCTGTATCTCCATATAAAATTACATTATTTATACATTTCATAGAGTTTATAAGGTATTCTTTTATATTTTTTTCATGATTTTTTATATTTTCAAATCCAATATTTTGTAGTTCTTCTAAGGCTTTTGCCATGGCGATTACACCAAAAAAGTTTTGTGTTCCAGCTTCAAATCTCTCTGGAATTGATGACCATATTACACTTTCATCAAATACTCCAGCAACACATCCACCGCCAGATAAAAATGGATCTGAGTCTTTTAGATATTCTTTTAGACCGACTATTGCACCACTACCGAATGGAGCATAGGCTTTATGAGCAGAAAATGTTATGAAATCTATCATTTCATCTTCATTAGATCCTTTCATATCAACTTTTTCATGTGCTATTAGTTGAGCGCCATCAACGATTATTAATGCATTGTGTTTATGGGCAAGTTTAGCTATATCATGTATTGGAGTTAAGTACCCTGTTACATTTGATGCACCTGTTACAGTTACAACTTTTATTTTACCGTTTGCTTTTACAAGTTCTTGTTCTATGTCGTCTATATTTATTCTGCCTAATTTATCAACATCTACATGTACAACCTTACCTGATTTTCTAAAAGGTAAATCATTAGCATGATGTTCCATTCTAGTTGTAAGAATCATATCATCTTTATTTTTTATAAGTGCATTTGCTAATATATTTAACCCTTCTGTATCTGATTTTGTATATATTACAGTATGAGTATTACATCCTTTTAAACCGAAAAAATTAAGTATTATTTCTCTAGATTTTTCAAACATTGTAGTACAGTACTCACCTTTAGGTCCTACACCTCTAGCTATTGGACCATAGTTTTTTATATTATCTTGAATTAGTTTTGTTACACTTTTTAAAGGTGGTGTAGTAGCGCCATTATCAAAATTAATTGGAGTTATTTTTTCTCCACTTGCTAGTTTTACTTTATCATCTATTCCATCATATAAATACCTGTAATCCATATTATCGCCTCCTACTATTCATAGTATGAGGATATTTTCACAAGTTTCCAAATTAATAGTAATCAACAACTTATAGGTATAGTAAATATTAATGTATATCTAAAACTATAAATTTAAAATAAATTAGAAATCAAATGATTTATTTTAGAAATGAATAGAAATTATTTCTAAAATATGGTAATGTTATCATAAGGAAATATATATACAAAAGGGGAGAAGGACTTGGAAAAACTTGAGCTAAAACAAGTATTATTAATACTATTAACAGTGGTTTTAGTACTAACATCAGGATGTGAAAATTCAACATCAGTAGAAAAAGCAAGTTCATTAAAAGAAGGATATTTTAAAATTGCAAAACAGCTAGATGAAGAAAATAAATTAAATAAAGATTATATAAAAAGCTTATTATCAGGCTATAAATGCGAAAAAGGTGAAGAATTAAAAATGGGAGGGAAATCCTCAGATATTGAAATGATTCAGCGGCAATACATATTTAAAAATGATAAAGAAGAATTAATTATAACCAATATTATATATAATGGATATGAAAGCGTATCCCCAGTATATATTTTTAATGATGGAGAAATTAACATAAATTTATCATATACACCTGAATCACATAAAGGTAATTTAGATGAAAACGAAGAATATAAGCCGAAGTTTTTCTTAGGTATATCTTTACCAAATAATATTAAATACCAAGAAATATGCAAATTACTAAATAATAAATACACAGATTATGAATCGTATTATCAAAATATTGTTAATAATTTTTCAAATAAAAATAATATAAGCATTAAAGAATTAAAAGCTATTATAGGTGAAGAGCCACACAAAAGTGAAGTTGAAAAAATAAAAGAAGAAGAATCAATTAGTTATGTATTTAAAAGTAATAAAGAAAGCATATCAGCAGAGTTTTTAAAAGGTAGTAATAAGATGTATGAATTATCATATATGGATTTAGATGAATTTGGAAATAACATAGTTAAAACTGTTAGAGATAGTAAGACGCTAAATGAAGGTGAATTCCATATGGGTATAACAAAATCTAGCAACAATTTAGATGAACAAATAGAAATTATAAATAAAATTGATAAATATATAAATTAATAAAAAGCTAGAAGTTCTAATAATAGAAATTCTAGCTTTTATTAATTTAAAATTAAATATTAAAAAATAATATATATAATTTTTATTTTATTATTTACTATAGATATATTTAGTAATACAATTATAGAAATTTTCAAAAAAGGGATGATGAGTTTATGTATTATGGAGAAAAAGTAGTTTTAAGATCATACAGAGAAGAAGACACAGATATAGCACTAAAGCTTGTTAATGATAAAGAGTTAAAGAAATTTTTAGTTAACTGTATTCCTTTCCCAACTAGTAAGTGGGAAGAAGACGAATGGATAAAATCACAAAAATCAAATAAAGAGGGCACATATAATTTTGCAATAGAAGATATTGAAAATAATAAGTATATAGGCGGATGCGGAATTAACAGTGTAAATTGGCTAACTAGAGTTGCAGTTGTTGGCATAATGATAGGAGATAAAGACTACTGGGGCAAGGGATATGGAACAGATGCAATGAAGGTATTAATTGACTTTATATTTAATGATATGAATATTAATAAAATAAGACTTTCAGTTTTTTCGTTTAATGAAAGGGCAATAAAAAGCTATGAGAAGTGTGGATTTAAAGTTGAAGGGGTTCTTAAAAATGAGATTTTCAAAGAAGGAAAATACTACGACGAAATAATAATGTCTAAATTTAGATAGCAAAATTATTCCAAAAGACATATTAAATAATAAAGATTTTATAAGTATATAAAGATTATTGACTAAATAAAAATTATAATTTAGGAGATATTATGAAAAAAATTATTTATTCATTTGTTTGTCTTATTATTCTAGTAGTAATAAATATTACCGCATCTAAAATTTTTAATGTTGAATTTTTAGAAATGTCATTTGCAACAGGTCTAATGGCATCTGTTTTGATAGTGTTTTTTTCAAGTGAAGGAGGGCCTGGTACTGCTATGTTAGATTTACCAGTAAAAAGATTCCTTGAAAGTGACTCTCGTAGAAATCCTAATTTTTTTAAGATTTATATAAATATTCCTATTATAGTTTCTGTATTTTATACAATAATAGCTGCTATATTAAGTATAATTGTTTATTGGAAATACTTTTAAATGAAATTATTTTATATTGGAAAATATTGAACATATGAAAAAATAAGCTTACAATTATATAAAAGAGAAATGAGGATAATATGAGAGCATTAAAATCAATATATAAAAATGAATGTCAAATTAAAGAAATATCAATACTAAAATCATTTATAATTATGGCTATATTTTTGGCAGTGCCTGTTTTAATAAACCTTATAGCGACAGTTATAATGATTTTAATAAACGAGAATATATCATTTGGAACGGCTATTGTAGTAGGAAGTATTATCATTATAGTATCAAATATTATTGTTGTATCCATTATAGGACGCAAGTCTATAAAAAAAGATAATGATGAAATAATTAGGAACAAGATGCTAATTACAAAGAAGGAATTTCTTTATGTATTTTTGATTATAATTGGATATATGCTAATTAGAGAAGTTTTCTTATTTGATGCACTAGCGCAATTTGAAGGACCTATAAGTGAGAATGATATAGATTTTATTTTAAATAATTTAAGTACAATAGAGATTGGTATGGTTGGATTAACACTTGCTATACAAGTAGTTATTACAGCACCTATACTTGAAGAATTACTTTTTAGAGGAATAATTTTAAATGGATTATTAAGCAAATATAAAAAAAATTATAAAAAAGCAATAATAATTTCAGCATTAATATTTGGGGTTGCTCATTTAAACATACCTCAAGGGGTTAATGCATTTATTATAGGTATAGTTATAGGTGGAATTTATTATAGTACTGGATCTATGAAATTATCTATTTTTGCGCATTTTATAAATAACTTTTTATTTTTACCTACTCCAGAAAATTTATTATTTAAGAGTATCTATGCTGTATTAGGAATTTATTTATTAATAAAAGGTATAAAATCTCTAAAATATAAAAAGATTAATAGTTTAAAGGATAATGACTATAACATTAATTCATGATTTTATTTTAAAATATTAATATTTTCCAGATTTAATAATTAATATCTATGGTATAATTTACATACAAAAATTTAAGCATTACTTAAGAATAAGATAATGATAAATTAAACTTAGTAAGTTAATATATAATTATTAAATCATTAAGGAGAATGAATATGAGATTAATTAAAAAGATAGTCATAACACTATTAATATCATTGGTGATTATAAATGTTGTAGGTTATAAGTTTAGTGATAAGGGGATAGGAAAAGTAGTAAATGGAATAAATGACTTTATAGATACAGATGTAAAAAAAGCTATAAATGAAATTAAAGATACAGATGTGGCAAAGAAAGTAACTGGTTATGTAGAAGATTTCAAAGTAGAAAATGTAGTTGATAAAGTGAAAAATATTGATATAGAAAATACTATAAATGATATTAAAGATGCAACAGTAGTTAAAGAGGTAAGTGAATATATTAGTGGTTTAGAAATAGGTAAAAAAATAAATGAGCTTACAGGAATGAATATAGTAAATACAGATAATTAAATAGGTATAAGCAAAAACACTTGGTTTTAAATCAAGTGTTTTTGCTTTTTATAAATATAAGATTTATTATATGACCACAACATGGGCATGTATATTTATTCATGTTAAGTATCTCAGTTTTTACTATAATACCTTTTCAAAAGCAACTCTTTTATCTCCGTTTTCTAAGTATATTACCCCGCAGTATTTATAACCATTTTTATTTAAGAACTTTTGCATTGGTATGTTACCTTCATGAGTATCAATTTTTACACTTGGAATATTATTTTCTTTGCATAAATTCTCAGCATACTTAAATAATTTATTAGCTATACCTGAACCTCTTACACTGTTACTGGCAGCAACTCTATGAATTACTGCATACTTAGAGTTTGAATCTGTAATCCATTCACCTTCAGATATATTCTCGTAGCTTTCTTCACCATCAAAAGATATAGCTATTGTTGATATAATTTCATTATCTTTTTTAAGAACATAACTACAGTCGTTGTTAATATCGTTTTCTATTACCTGAGAATTTGGATAGTCATCTTGCCACTGATCAATCCCAAGTTCTTTTAGAGATTCTTGGGCTTGTTTTATAATTTTCATTATTGTTTTGACATCTGAAAAAGTCGATTTTATAAACATTTAAAACCTCCGTATCTGATTGATTTTTTAATATTATAATACATGAAGTAAATTGCTAAATAAAGTAAATTTTATAAAATTTAGAATTTTAGTTAAACTAAAAATGTTTTTTAAAATTAAATTAGATTTGAAATAATAAAATTAAAGAAGAGAGCATTATAAGATAATAAAGTAAAGAAAGTGTAAACTTAA
>NZ_JAFFPK010000112.1 GCF_017590215.1 Clostridium sp. CCUG 7971 | reverse complement strand
TTTAAATATTTAAATAGCTTTATTTTTATATAAATGTATGAACATACTAATATTACTAGATTTAAATGATATACATAATGGGCAAGTATTAATTGGTTTTAATAAGGTTATAATAAATTTATAAATATCTATTGTGCGTCACACAGTACTGTGTTATTATTAATGCATAAGAAGTGTTACATAGTATTGTGTATTAAACAGTACTGTGTTGTATAGAAAGGAGGCAGTATATGAACACACAATTTAGAAAAGGCGTGTTAGAAATATGTGTATTAGCACTTATTTCTAAAAAAGATATGTATGGATACGAAATAGTTCAAAATATATCTAAAGTTATTGATGTTAATGAAGGAACTATATATCCAATTTTAAGAAGATTAACAAAAGAAGAGTACTTTGAGACATATATACTAGAGTCAAGTGAAGGTCCGGCAAGAAAGTATTATAAAATAACAGAATTGGGAAATCAAAATTTAAATAATTTAATGGTTGAATGGAAAGAGTTTGTTGAGGCTGTAAATATTTTAATTGATAATGATAAGGGAGGTAATTACTTTGAATAAAGCAGAATTTTTAGAGATATTAAAAGACTATCTAAAAAAAGATTTTTCTGAAGATGAAGTTGCAGATATATTAAGAGATTACGAAGAGTATTTTGTAGACGGAGTTATAGAAGGCAAAAGTGATATGGAGATAATAAAAGCGTTAGGATCACCTAAATCTATTGCAAATGAACTTATATCACAAATAAGAAATAATGGTGATAGTAAATCGTCTAAAAAAGATAGTATAGATGATAGATTAAATGTAATAAAATTAAGAGCAAAAGAAAATTACAATAAAGGTAAAAAGTATATAAGCGAAAAATTAACACCAAATATAGAAAATGAAGATCATAAAGTAAGTAGAAGGTGGATACAAGTAGCATTAGCTATATTATCTTTATTTTTAATAATACCTGCTTTTGGAGTTCTAATGACATTAGTAACCATAGGAATAGGATTAGTTGCATCATTAGTAATTTATACAGGTGTATTAATATTCACATTTAAATTTATATTTTCAACTCCACAGTTAATAGGATTATTTATATTTGGCTCGATGGCATTTATTGGAGGGGAAATACTTGCTTGGCAAATATACATATTTGCAATAAGATTATGTAAGAAAATAGTTAAAAATTATATAAATTGGATGAAAACAAGAAATATATATATAAATGCTAGTAAGAAAAAAGAAGAATATGAAAAACAAGAAATAGAAATAAATTATGAAAAATCAAATTATCATGATAATGAAAAATCTAAAGATTATGATAAAGGAGATGAGAAATATGAATAAGAAATTATCTATATTTGCTATAATATTAGTAATAATAGGAGGCATAGGAACTGTATATTCAGGTATAAAATCTATACCATATTTTACAAATAAAGCATATGAAATACAAAAAGAAATGGATAAGGAAGAAATTATATACAATGAGCAAATAGATATTAATAAATTAAATATAAATACTATAAATGCCCATGTTCTAATAAAAAAGCATAATGAAAATAGTGTAAAAATTACTAAAAGAGGGATGAGTAATTATGATATACAAAATAATAATAAAGAATTAGCAATAACAGAAAAAGAATTGGAAAGAAAAAATAACTATAATTTTAAAGTTAATAATTTAGATGATCTTATAGATTTAGTTAAATCAGATATTTATAGACATAGACAAGATATAACAATATATATTCCAAATAATGTAGACTTAAATGTATCTGCAAAGTATGGATCTTTAAATATTATAGATAATGTTGCTTTAAATAATATAGAATTTAAGACAATATATGGAGCTATATCTTTACCTAAAGGAGTTAAAAACTTAAAGGGATTAGATATAGTATCTAAAAGTAACATTAGATTATCTATGGGAGAAATTTTAGGAATAGAAAATATAAATATAGCAGCAGATTCAATAAATGTATATTCTTCTGATGACGATATATTTATTGATAATATAGAAAAATATATACCAAACAATGTCAATTTAAATATTCAATCTTATGGTGATGTTTATATTACAACTGATATACCAATGGCAAATAATTTTAATATAAATGGCCATGATTCACAAGTGAAACTAGATATTCCTGTAAATAAATATAAGTTTAATGTAGATATGAAAGCATCAGAAAATATAGATATAGAAGATTCATTAGATAATAATAACTCACAAAATAATATAATAAGAGAAATTAAAGGTACATTAAATAAAAAACTAGAATCATTAGAAACAGAATATAAGATTAATATAAATGCACAAAATATAAATATTTTATAAAATAAAAGACTTCTCAAAAGAGAAGTTTTTTATTTTTTTATTAAATTATAAAAATCTATATAATCTTCTTTAAAAATAGAATCTTTTAAAAATATGAAATTAAATTCATGATATAAATCGAAACTATCGATATCTATAAAAGTAAGCTCTTTATTATTGATTTCTTTTTCAATAGCTTTTTTATACATTAAGCTTATACCAAGATTATCCTTAACTAAATTTTTTATAAGGTTTATATTACCAAGTTCTATAAAGTGATTAAAATTTTCATAAGAATAGTTATGTTCATAAAGCCACATTTCAAAAATTTCCCTAGTTCCAGAACCTTTTTCTCTAATTATTAAGCGACTATTAAGTAAATCATCAATATTAACATGAGGTTTGTTAGCGAGTTCATTTTGCGGAGAAGTTACAACTACAAATTCTTCTTTGCTAAATAAATAAGTTTCATATTCAGATTTATTAAAATGACCTTCAACTAAAGCGAATTCAATTAATCCTTTTTTCAACATATCAAGTAATGTTGAAGTGTTATCAACAACTACTGATAAATTAGTTGAAGGAAACATAGAAATATATTTTTTAACTATATCAGGTACAATAAATTCACCAATAGTACGAGTAGCTCCAAATGATAATGATTTATTGTTAGTATTTAAAGTTTTTATATTATTTTCAATTGCATTTGACATGGTTTTAAGATGAAGTATGTTATTTAAAAAAGTTTCTCCAGCTTTTGTAAGGGTAAGAGTTTTGCCAACATACTGAAATAACTTTATATTATATTTAGATTCAATGTATTTTATATGCTGAGTAACAGCAGGTTGAGTAATACATAGTTTTTTGCGGTTTTTGTGTAGTTTTTACTTTCACAAAGTTGTATAAATGTTTCTAATCTAAAATCAAGCATATAAATTCCCCTTAGTATTTAGAATTTGGTTTATTATAAAACTCGAAATACATATAAATTTCAAATTTCATTTACTAATTAATATTTAACAGTTTTATATATAATTTTGATAAACTCCTAATTGGATTTATATTCGAAAATTAACTATATATATTTGTTAAATTTTTTGTTTTATAGAATAATTATATTATAATTGATGATTAAAAAATTGCAATAATAATATATTATTAAAAATAGAAGGATGGATATCAGAGATTACATTATGTATAATAATTCACTTATATATTTGATTATTATTAATTATATAGAAATAAATAAGTTATATTTTAAATAAACAGAAAATTTTAGATAATAAATCACAATCTTTAGTAGGGAAACATTTAATTTGACATAGTAATTTTTCTATATTTTCTAATATACATTTTAATCTTTGAGTTTGCAATAAATATTCATAGTGCTTATTACAACAAGATTTAAAATATCTTAAATTATTAAGCTTTTGAGTAAGTATAATATAATTATTTAAAAACTAAATTTAACTATAAATTAAACTTATAGATTAATAAATATTTATAAGTTTACTTTTTTGTAGGAGGATTGCTATAATTTTAATAGATATTAACTGTTAAAAAATTAATTATCTAAAGTTGAATTTTTTGTATAAATAAAAGGGGGGCAAGAGGTGAATATTTTAGTAATTGGTGGAGTAGCGGCTGGCACTAAAACGGCTGCAAAATTAAAACGTGATAACAGAGAATATAATGTTACTCTGATCACTAAAGGAAAGGATATATCTTATGCTGGATGTGGATTACCCTACTATGTAGGTGGTGTAATTGAAGATAAGGATAGTCTTATAGTAAATACTCCTGAAAATTTTTCAAAACTTACAGAAGTAGATGTTATAACTGATACTGAAGCTATATCTGTAGATAGAGAAAATAAGGTTGTAATTGCTAAAAATCTTTTAACAAAAAAAGATGTTAAATTTAAATATGATAAATTAGTTCTTGCGACGGGAGCAGACCCGATAAAGCCTTCAATAGAGGGAATTGACTTAGAAGGGGTTTATTATATGCGTACACCGAAGGATGCTATAGATTTAAGGGAAGTTATTGAGGGAAAAGAGATTAAAAGAGCTATAGTAGTTGGTGGAGGTTTTATAGGACTTGAAGTTGCTGAAAATCTTCATGAATGTAATATAAAAACAACTATAATAGATGCAGCAGAGCACATATTACCGGGATTTGATAATGAAGTATGTTCATATATAGAAGACGAGCTTATGGAAAGTGGAATAATGGTACTTACTAATGAGACGTTATCTTCAATTGAAGGAAATGATAAAGTAAGTAAAATAAGAACTGATAAAAGAGCCATGAAAGCTGATTTAGTAGTAATGGCAGTAGGAATAAAAGCTAATGTAGAACTTGCAAGAGATTGTGGATTAGAATTAGAAAATAATAAGACTATAAAAGTTAATGAATACATGCAAACAAGTGACAATAACATATATGCGGCAGGAGACTGTGTAGCTGTAAAGCATATATTAAGCGATAAGAAAGTATGGTCTCCTATGGGATCTTCTGCAAATAAAGAAGGAAGATGTTTAGCTCAAACTTTAGCTGGTAAAAATTCAGAGTTTAAGGGTGTTTTAGGAACTGCAATAGTAAAATTATTAAATATAAATGTAGCAAGAACAGGGCTTACAGAAAAAGAAGCTATTAATTTAGGGTATGATGTTGAAAGTGTAATAGTTCCAATAGATGATAAGGCACATTATTATCCAGGTGTAGATCTTATATTTATAAAACTTATAGCAGATAGAAATACTGAAAAAGTACTTGGTGCTCAAATATTTGGAAAAGGAATAGTAGATAAGCAAATAGATGTAGTTGCAACAGCTATGACATTTGATGCAAAGGTTTCTGATTTACAAAACCTAGATCTTGCTTATGCTCCACCATTTTCAACAGCTATACCTCCAATTGGACATGCGGCAAACGTATTACTTAATAAAATAAACGGCGAAGTCGATACAATTACATATGATGAGTTTATAAAAGATAAAGATTTATATAAAATTATAGATTCAGGAAAAGTACAGAAACTAGAAGCTGCTCAATTTATAAATCTTACAAATATTAACGGGAAAATAGATGGTCTTGAATATGATGATAAAATACTTCTTGTATGTGCACGCGGAAAAAGAGCATATATGACATACAATAGAATGAAATATTATGGATATAAAGATGTTAAAGTTTTAGAAGGTGGAATAGCTTTAAATAAAGATTTATTAAATTTGGAATTAGTAGGGGGAAATTAAAATGGCTAAATTAAGTGATGAAATGAGAAAAGCAGTAAAAGGGCAAGGTTTCTTATCAAATAATGATGGAGAACACTTTTCTTGTAGAGTTATAACTGAAAATGGAGCTTTATCAGCTAAACAGCTTAAGAATGTATCTGAAATAGCTGAAAAATTTGGGAATGGACAAATATCATTAACAACAAGGCTTACATTAGAAGTACCTGGGATAAAATATGATGATATAGAAAATGTAAAAGAATATTTAAAAAAAGATAATCTAGTATCAGGGGGAACTGGCTCAAGAGTTAGACCAATAGTACCATGTAAGGGGACTGTATGTACTTTTGGACTTTGTGATACGCAAGGATTGGGAACTAAATTACATGAAATATTTTATAAGGGTTGGTATGATGTGAAGCTACCTCATAAATTTAAAATAGGTATAGGTGGATGTCCAAATAACTGTATTAAACCAAATTTAAATGATTTTGGTATAGTAGGTCAATATGTTCCAGAGTATGATATAGATATGTGCTCAGGATGTAAAAAGTGTGGACCATTATCAGTTTGCAAGACGGGAGCTTTAAAAATGGTGGATGGTAGATTATCTATAGATAGAGAAAAGTGTAATAACTGTGGTCTATGTATAGATAAATGTCATTTTGATGCAATAGAAGAAGGCAAAAGGGGACTTAAAATATATATTGGAGGTAAATGGGGTAAAGTATCTAGACCAGGAGATATGCTAAAAGGTATATATACTGAAAATGAGGTTATAAAAATAATAGAAAAAACATTACTTGTATATAGAGAACAAGGAAAAACTGGTGAACGTTTTGGTGATATGATAGATAGAATAGGATTTGAAAAAGTAGAATTTGAGATATTAAAAGATGAAATACTAAGTAGAAAAGATGAAATATTAGATGCAGATCTTCATATTATAGGTGGAGCAACATGCTAGTTATAAGTAGTATATAGTTGTTTTATTATACTACAAACTATATAAATTTAAATATTAAAATTTCTTATAATTAAATTTAAAATAAATTTAAAATATAAAAATTATAATAGAAAAAAATAAAAAAAATAAAATAAAGTAGAAAAATAGGTTAAAAATGCTAAAAATATAAAGTATACTGTGCTATAATAAAATAAAGCTTAAATGAAGAAGAGGTATACTTATGAATAAATTAGCAGTAAATTTAGGTGTAATTGCTACTATTTTATTAATTACAGGATGTGCAAGTAATGATATAAGTGATAGTAGTGCTATAGATTCTAAGTCATCTTATATAATTGACGATACACATAGTCAGCCTTTAGAAGTAGCAGGAGAAATTAATGGAATTACAAGGGATTCAAGTAAAGAAAATAAACTTGTTAATCCTATAAAAATACCTATAAGTATGTTATCTAAAGATGTTAAAGATATTAGATTCGTTGAGGTAGAAGAAAATAGTTCTCTGCAAGACAAAGTTGAGGCTATAATTAACTTTATTTCTCATGAAGCTTTTAATGATTTACCTATTAAAGTAACTGTTTATGGATCGGAAACTGCTAAAGTTGAATTAGTAGAGCCAACAGATATCGAAAATAGTAGAGTATCATGGAAAGATGATTACCTAAACGAATACGCTAAAGAATATACAGTAAATGCAATAATAAAAAATATTATTCAAGAAGGTCACAAGGGAACTTGGATAAAAAATGTTCAATTATACTATGAAGATGAATTAATTTCACTAGATTAAAAGCAGTATTAGATACCAATTTTGGTTCTAATACTGCTTTTATCTTATTACAAATTATTATCATCTAACTTATTATATAGATTAGATTGATTTGATATAGAACGAGCTACAGACAATAATCCAATACCAGTAAGAAGTTTTAATTGTTGTTTTACTACATATTTACAAACTGGCATAGTAACCTTTCTAACTTTTGGGCTAACAACACTAGCTGTAGCAATTACTGAAGCTGTAGCTAATCCTGTAGTTAATGCAGGATTGTTTTTAGCAAAGTTTTTAAAATTATTATAGTAGTCTGAGGTAGAAGAATTAAAATTATTTTCTTCATTAATTAAATAAACATTGTTAAATTCATCAGAAGTCATAAAATTTCTCCAATCTTAAAATCTTATTTTAATAGACTATTCTATAGTGCTTATCAATATAATATCCAATAAATAAAAAAATATAAGATTCAAAGCCAAGAATAATACTCATTAAATAAATTAGTAACCACATTTGCTGACAAACATATAATTATAGTAGACAACATAAGTTTTTCTTATGGGGGTTAAAATACAGCAAAGGGGTTTTGACGTATTATGAGAAAGAAAAAAAACAATGGATGTGCATGTGCACCTCAATATGACGATTGTAATTTTTGTAGTGAACCAGTAAATACATGTAAGCCAGCTAATACATGTAAGCCGGCAAGTGCATGTAAACCAATGAATACTTGCAAAAAGCCTGCTAAAAAATATGTAGACTGTGGTTGTGATGACTACGAAATAACATGTGTAGATAAATGTGTGAAATTAGCTAAACAAGCAGAAGAATTATTTGAAAAAGCATTAGACTGCGAATGTAAAGCGAAAGCTGCATTTGAACAAGCTCAAAAATGTGAAAAAGCATCTCAAGTATTATCAGCAAAAGCTGAAAACTTAAAAAATAATGCTAATTGTAGTGAAAAAGAATCAAAAATAGCTGAATGTAAAGCACAAGAATTATTAGCAAAAGCACAAGAGCTTTGCGAACAAGCTAAATGTTTATTTAAAGAAGCTAAAAGAGTAGAAGCCGAAGCTGAAGAAAATTGTGAAAGAGCTAAATGCTTATATGAACAAGCACAAGAACATAATGAAAGAGCAAAAGAATTATTTGCTCAAGCTAAAAAATGTGATGAGAAAGCATTAGAATGCTATAAAAGTGCAGGAGAAAAAATAAAAGAATATGAACTAAAATCTAAAAAATGTGAAGATATGATAGATAAATGTGGTATGAAATTAGATGAATGCGATAAAAATGTAAAACCTGCATATGAGGATAATTGTGTAAAAGGTATAGATAAATATGTTCCAAGTTATGGATGCAAACCAGCAAAACAAAAATGTGGATGTATCAATGAATTGTTAAAGAGTCCATGCAAAGAAGAAAAACATGATTGTGGATGTCATGAAATAAAGAAAAATCCATGTAAAGAAGAAAAGTATGATTTCGGATTTAATATGCCACAAACAAAAGGGAACAAATCAAATTACTGTAATCCATGTAAACAACAAGATGAAATAATATATGTTGAAGATATAGATATATACGACTGTAATATGTGTGATTCAACTTATGTAAGCCCAATGTATGATATGTGTCCAATGCAATATATGGGTGGATTTGCAAAAGAATATCCAACAATGGAGATGCCTTATATGAACCCATATATAAGTCAATATCAAGATATGAATGATATGTGGATGAATTACTATATGATGATGCAAAATATGATGATGCAAAATATGATACAACCAAGAGATTTTGAATAATTATAAAAAATAGAATGCCAAAAGGCATTCTATTTTTTATTAAATAAATTTATTTTATCTAAGTAATTCTTTTTCTATAGTTTTATATAATTGTTCCATCATAGAATTAAATTGTTTTGTAGATTGCATATAGTTAGATACAATAGGTGAGTTAAAAAAATCGCTATATTCTTGATTTAATTGATTCATTTTTATAGAAGCATCTTCCATTCTATAGTTAGAGTATATACTATTTTTTTTATTAATATATGAATCAAGTTTCTTTTTAAGAGATCTATTTTTATCAAGATCAGCTTTACTTTTATTCATAGCTTTGAATTCTTTAGTATTTTTCACATATGATGCAAACTCCTTAGCTTTATGATTTATATCCATATAATATCATCTCCTTTTAAAAATCTGTATATTATATTTTATAGATGTTGCTTAAAATATAGACTAATTATTAATATATAAATATTATTATAAATCTTTTCAAAAGTGTAGCAAATATAGTGAAAAATTAATAGTATATAAGGTATCAAGATTGACATAAAAAATAGACAACGTGGAAAAAGGAGATCTTAAACTTTAAGATCTCCTTTTTAAATTGAAGTTAATTCAGATAAAAAATGTTCAAACATTACTCCATCATTACGATTAGTTTTAAATTTAGAAGTATAATTTATAGTTTTATAAATAAAGTTAGTAGCAGTTTTAACTGCAAATTTTAAATCATAATCTCTATTTAATAATCCACATAGAATAGATGTAAATATATCACCTGTACCACTATAAGAACAATGGTTATACTCTACACAGGTAAAGAAGTATTCATCAGTATCTTTGCTATAAGCTAGATTTAAAATATTATTATTTTCTATTATACCAGTTATAACAACATTTTTAGGCCCAAGCATAGATACTTCTTTTGCAATATTAATAATTTCTTCTCTAGTATGATCCTTTTTAGAATAATCATGATTAGTTAAAAAGCATGCTTCCGTTAAATTAGGTGTAGTTAAGTCTGATAATGTTACTAAATCTTTAATCTTATGGCACATCTCTTCTGTAAAAACAGGATATATACAACCGTCATCACCCATAACAGGATCTACCACAATCAATGAATTGGTACTTTCTTTAATGAGAGCAGATACTATATCTATTTGGTCAATAGAGCCTAAAAAACCACTATATATACAGTCAAAATCAACATTTAAATTTTTCCATACTTTAGAATAATCTCCCATATGATTAGTAAAATCTAAAAAAGTAAACTCAGAATACCCTGTTTGACTTGAAAGTATTGCAGTAGGAAGAGGGCAACATTGTAACTTTAAAGCTGATAGTATTGGAATAGCAACTGTTAGTGAACATCTTCCAATACCAGATAAATCATTTATAGCTGCAATTTTTTTCAATTTAGCAGCACCTCCATAACTATTTAAAATTTACTAAATTAAAAATTATATTTATATAGCTATATTACTACTAAAAATTATAAAAAAATAGTAAATAAATTAAAAAAAATGGAAAAAATACAATGTACCATTACAATTTAACATTAAATAAAAGAATTAAAATTATTTACTTATTATTTGGATATAATAATATAAAATAATTAACTATTAAAAATATAAGTAAAGTTTAAAGAGTGATGTACTCTTTGTTAGGAGGTGTAAATTTGAAAAAACTTAAAATAAAAAATAAGTTCATCAAAGGTATGATTTTATCATTAGGTATAACTTTGTCCATAGGTACAAGCTTGGCTATTAATCAAAACCTTAAGAAAGATAAAATGATTGAGGCAAGTAGTATTAATATAAAGGAGGAGAATAGTCAAAATCAAATTTTACTAAATAGTTTATCAAATTATAAAGATAAAATAACCTCTAAAGAAGATAAAAAAATGATAAAAGAAATTTATGATGAAGTTACTAATATGAATGATACTGAAGTAAATACTCAATATCAGCTATTATTTGAACATCTTTTTGATTATAGAAATAAGGCATTATTAGATAAGAATGAAAAAGAGTTAAAACAACTTTACGAAACAAACAAAAAAACTGGTCTTTGGGCCTATGAACATGAAGTACAAAAGATGAAGTATTTAGAAAATTGGTCTAGTAAGCAAGGCGTTAAATTTAATGATATAAAAACTAGAGTAAAAGTTAAAAAAGTAAAAGAAAAGGAAGAAGGTTTATATGGTGTTATATGTACTGTATCTACAGAATATAAATACTCATATGAAGATCAACCAGATGAAATAAATATGTTTAGGATTGGTACATATCATTATCTAAATGTAAAAATTAATGATAACCAATGTATAATAACTAAAGAATGGTATACAGATCCTTTTGCAGATTCTTTGAATTTAGATAATATTAAGTCTGATGATATAAAGGCTTACATAGCCAATCAACAACCTAAAGGTTTAGAACTTACACAAGAACAAGCAAAGGCTATAAGCTATGCTCACCAATTTTGTGGAGCAGCAGCTGATGAAGAACACGGTATGAAATTTAATTCAAAGTATAAAGATTACAATCCAGATGGAGGCGATTGTGCAAACTTCGCATCACAAATTATGTTTGAAAGTGGAAAATTTAAGAAAAATGGAACTTGGAACTACTCTGATAATGAAGGAACAAAAGCATGGGTAAATGCTCAAGCATTTAAAAATTATATACTAAATAGTGGTAGAGGTAGTTTAATAACTAAAGGAATTTATCAAGATGTATATAAAGCAGCTTATAATCTAAAACCAGGTGATTTTGTTGGTTATGAAAAGGGTGGAAGAATAACTCATGTATCTACTGTAACAGGTATAGACTCAAAGGGATACCCTTTAGTAACATGTCATAATAGTGATAGATTATTAGTTCCATGGGATTTAGGTTGGAGTGATAAGTCTATAAAATTCCACATAATACAAGTACATTACTAATAACTCTAATTTTTAAATAACATATATGCGTTATTGTATAAATTTAATAATATTTGACAATTATGGTTATATATGATAAAGTATTTATGAGGTTACAATGCTTGTAGCTAAATAATTGTGTTTTTTTAGGAGGATTTATCAATGAAAACTGGTGTAGTTAAGTGGTTTAACAATGAAAAAGGATTTGGATTTATATCTGTAGAAGGTGGAGATGATGTTTTCGTACATTTCTCAGCTATAACAGGTGATGGATACAAGTCTTTAGAAGAAGGACAAAGTGTAGAATTTGAAGTAGTTGAAGGAGCTAAAGGCCCTCAAGCTGCTAACGTAGTTAGATTATAATTAAAATTCATATATATTAGTAATTCTAGTAATATGTGAACAACAGCCGCTTTGTAAGCGGCTTTTTTTGTGTAAAAAATAACTTATGATTTTTAATACTAAAAACCATAAGTTTATAATTATTTATGAACAAGCCCGACATCATTTACAAAGCTAAATCCTTTTTCATTTGTAAGCAGGTCATATAATTCTTTTGAATTATATTTAAAGAAATTATCTAAACAATATTGTAAATTATCTTCTAATTTATCAAACTCACTATAGATATGAAAAGGTGTAGTGAATTTAGTCATTTCATCTCTAAGTGCATCCATGTCAATCACAATATGAGCAAAAGAAAGATCAAGTTTTTTATTTAATATCATTTTTTTTACAGATGGAATTAAATCTTCCTTATTTTTTAAAGGTATAATAATTTCATTATCTTTATTTAAATCGTTAACATGAGATATTATACTATCTATCATATTATTTAGATTATTATCTATAAAAGTTATAAAGCTATCTTGGCTAAATCTACGATTAACATCTTCTAATAGCATTTCATTCATATGAGCTTCCCAAAGTTGGAATGCAAATTTACTATAATTAACATTTTTTAATTTATTTCCAGCATAATCATATAACCTAGGGAAAGAATAATTATGATGCTTAGCTATAGCACATCTAAAGAAGTAACCATCTTTATCCTGTGGAAGTAAATTTATAATAAATTCATCCATATCGCTTCCTAGATAAATTTTTGTGTTTTTAAATATATTTATATAATTTGCTAGGTTTTTTTTATTAATATCTAGAATATTATTCTTATGAGCAATATTGTATATTTTATGTTTATATATATGGTTTAATATATTTTCAATTTCAAAATTATAATCGAATTTCATAGTGAAGCCTCCTGTTGTGGAAAATTATTTAAATCGTCTATTTAATAAATTAATATAATATTTATATACCCAAAAAAATGATTTTAAATAAAAAAATATTGTATAAGTATATAATTAAATTTAAAAAAGTGCGTAGATATGGTAAAATTAATATGAAGAGTGAATTTTAATATAATATTTTGTGAAGATTACAAAAGTATTTGGGGGTGTAGTATAGTGAATATATTATTTTTTCTAACACCTAAAAGTGAAGTTGCATATATATATGAAGACTACACTATGAGGCAAGCTTTAGAAAAGATGGAATACCATAGATATTCTTCGATTCCTATAATTAGCAAAGACGGTAAGTATGTTGGAACCATTACAGAAGGAGATTTATTATGGACATTAAAAAATGATTTTTCACTAGATTTAAAATCTATAGAAGATATACCTATTATGAATGTAAAAAGAAGAATGGACAATGCTCCAGTTTCTGTTAATGCAAATATAGAAGATTTAATATCTAAGTCAATGAATCAAAACTTTGTTCCAGTTATAGATGATCAAAATACGTTTATAGGAATAATTAAGAGAAGAGATATAATAGAGTATTGCTATGACAAATTAAGAGCATAAAATAAGATAAATATAAAAGC
>NZ_JAFFPK010000111.1 GCF_017590215.1 Clostridium sp. CCUG 7971 | reverse complement strand
TTTTTTATGTCTAAAACTTCCTTATGATAGGAGATGATTATTATATCGCAGATTAATATAAATAACTTAAGCTTTCAATATGATACACATGGTGAAGAGATATTTAAAGATGTATCATTTTTAATAGACACAAATTGGAAACTAGGACTAATTGGTCGTAACGGAAGAGGAAAAACAACTTTTTTAAAACTTCTTATGGGAGAGTATGAATATAGTGGTCGTATTTCAAGTAAAGTGAAATTTGAGTATTTTCCTATTAAAGTTGAAAATAAAAATCAGATTGCATTAGAAGTTGTAAGACAAAGTATTGCACATTTTAGTATTTGGGAAAAACAAATGGAGGAATATATTAAAGCTCCTGAAAAGATTGATATGTATGGAGAAGTTTTAGAAAAATTTATAGATAATGATGGTTATACAATTAATGAAATAATAGAAAAAGAAGTACGAAAAATTGGACTTAAACCTGAAATTCTTAAAAGAAACTTTGAAACTTTAAGTAGTGGGGAACAAACTAAATTACTTTTAGTAAGTTTATTTTTAAGGAAAAATCATTTCCTTTTAATTGATGAGCCAACAAATCACTTAGATAGCGAAGGAAGAAAAATTGTAGCAAATTATTTAGCTAGCAAAAAAGGGTTTATAGTTGTATCCCATGATAGAACTTTTTTAGATAATATTATTGACCATGTACTTTCTATTAATAAGGCTGATATAGAAATTCAAAAGGGAAATTTTTCAACATGGCAACTTAATAAAGATAGACAAGATGAGTTTGAAAAAAATGAAAATGAAAAGTTACAAAAAGATATTAAAAGACTTAGTGAAACTGCAAAGCAAAAATCATCATGGTCTAATAAACTAGAAGCTACTAAGATAGGAAATGGACCGTGTGATAGAGGCTCTATTGGGCACAAGGCTGCTAAAATGATGAAGCGTGCTAAGTGTATTGAAGCTAGACAAAACAAAGCAATTGAAGAAAAATCTAAGCTTTTAAAGAACTTAGATATAGCTGATAAACTAGATTTATCAACTTTAAAAAATGAAATAGACGATGTATTAGAAGTTAAAAATCTTAAGATAAACTATGAAGAAAAAGTAATTTTTGATTCTTTAAGTTTTGATGTAAAGCAAGGAGAAAGAGCTTGGCTTAAAGGTAAAAATGGATGTGGAAAGTCTAGCATAATAAAATTATTAATAGGTGAAGATATTTCTTATACTGGATATATTAAAAATACTGATAAAATATCATATATTTCCCAGGAAACATCTTTTTTAAAAGGTAGCTTAGATGATTTTATTAAAGAAGAAAAAGTAAATAGTCAGTATTTAAAAAGTACACTACACAAACTTGGCTTTGAAAATATTCAATTTGAAAAAGATATAAAAGAGTGGAGTGAGGGACAAAAGAAAAAATTACTTATATCTAAAAGTTTATGTGAAGAGGCAAAACTTTATATTTGGGATGAACCACTAAATTTCATAGATGTTATATCAAGAATTCAAATAGAAGAACTTATACTCAATAAAAAACCTACAATGCTATTTGTAGAACATGACAATTATTTTGGAGAAAAAATAGCTACAAAAATAATAACACTTTAAAAATTTTATAAATTAAAAAAATAAATTTATATAAAGTAAGTTAAAAAACTTAATGAAGAACATAATAAGATAAACAATATTTATGATAAAAAATGAAAGGAGACTGTCAAAGATAATGATTTGACAACTATAATTATGTTCAAGAAAAAAGTTGTTACACTTATTGCAATGTTTTTTATAGGAAGCACTATAATAGGTAATTGTTATGATAATAAAGATGAAAAATTAATATTTGGTGGAGAATATGTAAAAGAAATTGAACTACCAAAAGAAAAGACAGTAGAAAATAGTGATGAGTATTATAGTTTAGAAAGATTTTTTAGGCCATCTAAATCTCCTATTTTAAATAATAAAATAGAAAAAACTTTTTATGATATATATGGAACAGATACGACTAATTATAAAATACCTAATAAATTTATAAAAACACCTAAAGATACTATAATAAATTACTTTAGTGTTTTAAGAGAGGCAGCTAATCCTCTTGATGATACTAAAACAGGCTGTGGAAGTTTAGGAGATACTAGAGCACCTTATCCAATTGCTTATAAATTTTTATCAGATTCTTATCAAAAGAGAGTTTCTTATGATGAGTATTTAAAGTCTTTTGAAAATACTTTGCACATTAACTTAATAAAGGCAAATCAAGTAGGTCCAGATGAAAATAGACCTGATCTTATAAAATACTTTGTTGAACTTGAAATTATACAAGGTAGCAGTGAAGCTAAAGGGATTTTTGCTTATTATTATGGATATGTTTATATGAAAAAATAGATGGAGTTTATAAAATTGTTGATATGAAATATACTCCAGAAAATTATCTTTGTGCCCCTTATCATGGTTGGTCTTATGATGCTGAATCATTTGTCCAAATTGAATACGGTGATTGGTGCCATTTAATAGATGGGGATGTTAAGGTAGAGGAAAATGGATATGAAAAAAGAGTTTATTTTAAAGATAAAAATTCAAATGAGTACTATGTACTTTTTTATCAATTAACTAATGGTGTTGACGTTAAGATTTCTGATTATAAAAAGAATAAAAAAGGTAAGTGGGAACAAGTATATATTAATCCTGAAAAATGTTTAGATAAAAAATAAAAATACATTATAAAAGCCAGCAATTTTGCTGGTTTTTTATTTTTTAATTTAAATTAAAATTCAAAATAAAGTTACAAAAAAGATAATATTTTATTTAATGCATAAAGTATACAAAAATATGTCCGTATAAGTAAACTAAAAAGCTACATTAATAATGTAGAAAGGTTATAACAAATTAAATTATAAGGAGACGTTTATATGTATATGAAAAATTTAAAAATAGGTAGAAAATTAAGAATATCTTTTATTATATTGTTAATACTTGCGGCAAGTACAAGTTTTTATACAATATCTAAATTAAAACAGTCGGAAGAACTAAGCAGAGAGTTATTTACTGGACCTTATGTATCAACAACTGAATCTGTAAACATTCGTGAAAGTATAGTTGCTATTGGTAGAGATCTTGCTTATGCAATACTTAGAGAGGATCATGTAAAGTATAAACCTATACTTCAAAAGGATTTTGATGATATAAATGAAAGTATTAAATTAATTAAAAACTCTTTTAATACAGATGAAAAAGCTCTTACTGATCTTGAAAATGAAGTAGGAAAGCTAAAGCAAGAATTTGATAAAGCTTTTGCACTTGCAGAAAGTGGTGATTACAAAGGAACACTAGAAATGGTACAAGAAAATACTGTATATCGTGGTATATACGATAAGTGTGTAGAATATTCTAAAACTCTTAATGAGCATGCGGAAAATGATGGAGTTAAATTTAGTAAGGGAGTACAAGATACAGTATCAAAAGCAACTTTTGCTTCAATAACTATTAGTTTATTTACTATAGTAGCAGGAGGAGTTATATGTTTATATATCACAAAGAGCTTAAAAAATCCAATTGAAGAAATAGAAGAAGCTGCAGAAAAAATGGCTATTGGTGATTATGACATTGATATCAGTTATGAATCAAAAGATGAATTAGGTTATTTAGCAGAAAGTATGAGAAAAATGAGTAGTACAACTAAGGAAATTATAAATGATACAGCTCGTGTTTTAGGAGAAGTAGCATTAGGTAATTTCAATACAGAGCCACAAATAGAATACATAGGAATATTTAAAGAAATCGAAAACTCAGTAAATAAAATAACTCACGATTTAAGTGAAACAATGTCACAAATAAATGTTGCATCTGAAGAAGTTGAAGCAGCATCAGAGCAAGTTGCAAGTGGATCACAAATGTTATCACAAGGTGCTACAGAACAAGCAAGTTCTATTCAAGAATTATCTGCAACTATTATAGAAATATCTGATAAAATAAAAGATACTGCAGATAATGCTAAAAAAGCCAATAATTTAACATTAAGTTCAGCTAGACAAGTTAAAGATGGAAACGAACAAATGAAACAAATGGTTAAAGCAATGGAAGAAATTTCGTTTGCTTCTAATGAAATAGGAAGAATTATAAAAACAATAGATGATATAGCGTTCCAAACGAATATATTAGCATTAAATGCTGCTGTAGAGGCTGCACGTGCTGGAGATGCTGGTAAAGGGTTTGCTGTTGTTGCTGATGAGGTAAGAAACCTTGCTGCTAAATCAGCAGAAGCAGCTAAAAATACAGCTACATTAATTGAAAACTCAATAGGATCAGTTAATAAGGGGACTGAAATTGTAGATAGTACAGCAGAGTCACTTCAAAAGATAATAAATACAACTAATAGAACAACTACATTAGTTGATGATATAGCTAAAGCATCTGAAGAACAAGCTAGTGCAATAACTCAAGTTACATTAGGAGTAGAACAAATTTCAGAAGTAGTACAAACTAACTCTGCAACATCAGAAGAAAGTGCTGCTGCTAGTGAAGAGTTAAGTGGACAAGCACAAATGCTAAAATCGCTTATTGAAAACTTTGAGTTAAAAGATACAAATAAATCTAGAAAAAATATTAACTTTAATAGCGATGAAAATGATTATCTTGCAATGAATGAATATTAATATAAAAATAATAAAAAGACATATACAAAATATTTGTATATGTCTTTTATATTATGTAAAAGTTACATTTTGATTACTGAATCGTAATTAACACCTTTAGTATCAACGCTTATAGATTCAATAACAATATCTTTAACAGGCTTATCCATAGGACCTTTTTCAACATTTTCAATAGTATGAACAATATCCATGCCATTTATAACTTTACCAAAAGTAGCATATTTTCCATTTAAGTGAGGAGAAGATTTAGTAACTATAAAGAATTGGCTACCAGCACTATTTTTACTTTGGCTTCTAGCCATAGACAATACACCTTCAGTGTGTTTTAAATCATTTCTAAATTTATTGCTATTAAACTCTCCTTTTATATTATAACCAGGTCCACCTAAACCGCTTCCTTTGGGATCTCCACCTTGAATCATAAAATTCTTTATAATTCTGTGAAAAGTTAGGCCATTATAAAAACCACTATTAGATAGTTCTATAAAGTTGTTTACTGTATTTGGAGCTATATGAGGATAAAGTTCAGCTTTAACTGTTCCAAAATCCTTAAATACTATGGTAGCTATAGGAAGACTTTCAGGAGGAGTTCTAACTTCATCTACAATATTTCCATTTGAACCTGTTAGTTTTGATAGAAAATTTGAAAAAAATCCTTTGTTACTTCTTTCAGTCATTTATCTTACCATCCTTTGTTAATTTATGGGTTTATTATATCACAGATAATTATAAATATTTATTATTTTAGTTTTATTTGAATAATATGATAAAATAATTATATTAATATAAATTAAAAACTTTTAAATATAAAAGAAGGAGACAAAGTTATGATTAAATTAAAGTATAATGGACATGCGAATATATGTTTAACTAAGGATGATATAACTGTATTAATAGACCCATTTTTTACAGATAATCCAGTAAATAAAGTTAATCCAAATGAAATAGATTGCGACTATATATTAGTATCTCATGCACACTTTGATCATATAGGAGATGCAATAGACATAGCAAAGAGAACTAATGCAACAATTATAAGTACAGCAGAAATTGCTAATATGGTTTCAAATCAAGGGTGTAGAGCTCATGGTATGAATATAGGTGGAAAATTTGATTTTGAGTTTGGCTTTGTTAAGGTTACACAAGCAATACATAGTGCAGGTATAGAAGGTGGATGTGCTTGTGGGTTTGTAATAAATTTCTATGGAAAAAATATATACTTTGCAGGTGATACAGCACTATTTTTAGATATGCAACTTATAGGTCGTATGAATAACATAGATTATGCACTTTTACCAATAGGAGATAATTTTACTATGGGACCTATAGAAGCAGTTGAAGCAGTAAAAATGTTAAATCCAAAAGTTGTTATTCCTATACATTATAATACTTGGGAACCTATATCTCAGTCACCTATTAAGTTTAAAGAAGATGTTGAGAAAAATACTGATGCTAAAGTTTTAGTAGTTGATTTTGGAGAGAGTATAAAAATATAATAAAAGGTTACTTTTAGTAACCTTTTATTATATTTATTTCATTAAATGATCATTTTCCATTACAATAGGTCTAGGCATTTTTGCACCACCTGGTGATGTTGTTACTCTATCAAACATATAGCTTCTTAATTCTTCCTTGTTTTTAAACTTAGTAGCTTGGAAAGGCATACCTGGAGTATATTTTTCTATAAATAGTATCTCATCTCCATTTTTAACAGCAACACCAGCATGTCCAACATATACATCTTTTAAGTCTTCATCTCTCATAAATCCATTTATTAAAGTTACATCTTTATTACCAGTAAACTTAATACCTCTTTTATTGAATTCTTTACTTATTAGTTTAGCCATTTCTTCATCACTACCAAATTTATCAACTTTTATATTTGAAAATAACTTTTTGAATGTTTCAACATTAGTGTCAGCAATTTTAGTAGCTTTAGCAAGTTTATTTTCATCTAAAGCAGCAATGTCTTGAGCTATATCAGATGAATTAGAATTAAATTTACCTTTAGAATCTACAAAATCTCTAAATAGAGTAAATGATGATATTCTACAGTTTACATCTAAATATTTATTTGAATTTAACCACTTTTCTTGGAAAGCATCTCCATTATATGGAACTTGTGATTTATCAGTTGTACTAAATCCTGAAGTATTAGTTAAATTTACTTTATATTGCTTATTGTAATCATTTACTAAATCAAAATATTGATTAATATATTCTGATTTAATATTATTTTTAGATAATATTTGCTTTACATCATCTTGTGTTTTTTTATCAACTAAATTTGTATAATTTAATGATTTATAACTAGGTTTTTCTAATTTAACTTTAGCTTGTTGAGCTAATATTTCGTCACTCTCTATAAAAGGTTTTTGACCTTCTTTAGAATTATCTTTAGAACTCTCTTCTTTTTTAGATTCATTTACCTTAGATTTATCTTCTTTAGCTTTATCTTCTTTTTTATCTACTGACTGTGAAGCGTTTGTAGGAGTTTTTTTATCTTTAGATGAATCTGTAGGTGTACATCCTGTTAAAGCCATTGATGCAGTTAATACTACTGCTCCTGATAAAAATATAGTTAATGCTGGTCTTTTCATATTTTATTTCTCCATTCTATTTTTGAATAATTTTCTCTGTTGTTTTGTTTTTTTAAGTATATAACACAGAGATATATGTTAGCAATATGTATAAGATTACAGTATTGTGTAATGTGTAAATGACTTATAGATAAGTTGTAAATAAGTTGTAAAATAGAGAAATAATATTGACTTTTTATTAAAAATATTTTAGAGAAATACCCTTAATTATATTTCATACAAGCATAGGAAATAATTTGCGAAAGATTTAAAATTAGTATAGGCGACTACAAGTGAGGAAGTTGATTTGAATGAGATAAGCTTGTAGAAGAAAAATGAAAAAATTAACAATAAAAGGCTATGATTTAATATCATAACCTTTATATTTGAAGACTCTAACTTTTCATTGTTTTTGACCTTAGTTAGACTTATTTACTTTAGTTTTATCTTCCTTAGCTTTATCGTCTTTTTTAGATTCGTTTACTTTAGATTTATCTACTTTAGACTTATCATCTTTTTTAGATTC
>NZ_JAFFPK010000110.1 GCF_017590215.1 Clostridium sp. CCUG 7971 | reverse complement strand
TAGTAAATCTATGTATATAATAATTTATTTTTCAAAATATGTAAAGGTATTTTTTATATAATTTTTTAGTTTGTAAATAAAAAAACTGGATATAAATCCAGTTTTTTATTTATCATATTAACTTTCACATACTTTTCCATCTTGTATTTTTATAATTCTATCAGACATATTAGCTATTTCATTATTATGAGTTATCATAACTAAAGTTTGTCCAAAACTTTTAACGCACTCTTTTAATAAATCCATTACCTCGTCAGTAGTTTTACTATCTAAGTTTCCTGTTGGCTCATCTGCAAATATTATATCTGGCTTATTAGCTAAAGCCCTTGCTATTGCAACTCTCTGTTGTTGCCCTCCACTTAATTCATTTGGAAATTTATTTATTTTATCCTTAAGACCTAATAAATCTATAATTTTATAAATATAATTTTTATCTACTTTTTTATCATCTAAGTCTATAGGTAGAGTTATATTTTCATAAATATTAACTACCGGAATTAAGTTAAAACTTTGAAATATAAATCCAAACTTTTCTCGTCTAAGTTTTGCCAACTCTTCTTCCTTTAATTTAGATATATCTTTATTATCTAAAATTACTTTTCCTGAAGTTATACTATCAAGGCCTGATATACAATGAAGTAATGTAGACTTTCCACTACCACTAGGCCCTATAATAGATGTAAATTTTCCTTTTTCTATACATAAATTAATATCTCTTAATGCCTCTACTTTATTATCATTTTTACCATATACTTTATTTAAATTAGTTATTTCTAATATATTCATATCCATCCCACCTTTACTCATCATTTCTTAAACCTTCTACTATACTAAGTTCTTCTATTTTCTTTCTAACTAATAAAACTGCTACTACACAAATTAATACACAAACAGATATATATTGAAGTATTTCTATTATAGGAATTTTAAAAGCTTGTACATTTTGAGTTCCAAATCCACTTGCTACTATTTCATTGACCATCTTTACATATTTATATTGGTCATAGGTTGCATAGACACTTGCAATTATTCCACCTAAAAGTCCATACATAATAGATTCTATCATTATCATACGTTTAAGTTTTTTCATACTCATACCAATTGCTCTTAATGTTGCAAATTCTTTAATACGCATTATTAAATTTGTTTTTATTGTGCAAAGTATATTAAGAGAAGATATTACAAGAATAAGTGATACTACTAATAGTACTACTCTTTTATTTTCAACTTCTTGTTTTTCAAAGAACTGTTTATATTTATATTTACTCTCTATTTCTCCATATGGCTCATTTTTTATTACTTTTTCTAATTTCTTATGAACAGCCACATCACTGCCTTTTTCGATTTTCATAGAGATTTTATTATAAGTATTTCTTCCTGTAAATTTCCACAATTCATCTTGAGAAATAGCTACTTGCATAGCAGAAAAGTTACCAATCTCTCTTTCTTTTCCCCAATCTCTATTTATAAATCCAGCTACTCTTACAGTCATATCTTTATATACTTCTTTACCATTTTCTATAGCTGGTATTTTTGTAGTTAATAAATCTCCTATATTTAAATCTTTTAATATTTTATTTTTGTTATCACCATTGTAAAAATGATTATAGACAAGTGCATTTGCATACTTTGATTTATCTTTATTTAAATCTGTACTTCCTTTTTCTATATATTTATCAAATCCTTTTAATGTTTTTTCATCGTAACCCTGCATCCACAAATCAGTTTCAAGTACTTTATCTTCTTTTGAAATTCCTTGATTTTTTATATACTCATTATCTAAATTAGAAAACTCAGGTTTTAAGTATCCATAAATAGAGGTACTAGCTTCTACACTTTTTACATCTTTTATCTTAGATACTTCATCTATATATTTACTACTATATCCTGCATAACTATTATTAACATTAAATCTATTATGAGTTAAATTTATATCTATATCTCCCATAGACATAATGCTCCATGCAGTATTATCATATGAGTAGTCATCATTATATAAAGCCATCATCTTTATATATAAACTTCCACCTAAACTTATTGCAAGTATTGACAGTATTGTTCTAATTTTATTTCTCCACAGATTTTTATAAGCCATCTCTCCACTTACACCAAATACTTTTCTTATAAATTTATAGTAAAATCTATTTTTTTGCTTAGAACTAGTTTTATCACTACTTCTTATCGCTTCTATTGGAGAAATTTTCCCTGATTTGTATATTGGTACAATACTAGCTATTAAAACAGTAATAGTCGCCATAATTATAGGCTGTAATAAACTATTTTTACTTATATATAGACCTATAATTCCTTTATAAATCATAGCTAGTCCTATATACGATAAAATTATTCCTAATAAAATCCCAATTACTGTTCCAAGTACTAAAACTAATAAACTTTGAGTTAAAATTATTATTCTTATATGTTTCTTTGATGCTCCTATTGCTTTTAATGTACCTAGTTGCTTAGTCATATCTACAAGTACCATATTGAATATATTGTATATAACAAGAACTGCTGTAAACATAGGCAATAATTTATTATTTGCCTCAAACTTCGTTGTTCCTTGCATTTCAAATGAGTTTAAGGTCTGTATAAGTCCTGCATTACCCATAAAATTCATTTGACTTAATCCATATTTACCAATTACACCTTCTATCTTACTCATTTGAGGTGCTTTTGTACTAAAACTTAATGTACCTCCATATTTTACTAAATCTAGTGGTATAAAGTTATCTTTTCCTTCTTGGTAATAAGCAAATGCTTTTAATATATGATCTTCATACTCTTCATAATAATCTTTAGGCTTTGATATTATCCCTACTAACTTAAAAGAATTATTTTTAGCAAATATTTTATTTTCTCCATCTTTCTCTTTATATTCTTTTTGTATGTTGAAATTTATATTTTGATTTAGTTTTTCATCTACACCCATTTTTTCTAATGCTTTAGATTCTAATATAATTTCATTTTCATTTTGTGGTAATCTACCTTTTTCCAACTTATATCCAATCTCTTTTATAAAATCTTCATTAGATGAATCTAGTGCCATAGTTATCCCATTTTTATCTACAATACTTCCTAGATTAACTATTTCATACATATCTCTTATGCCTTTTTCATTTCTTAGTTTTTCTACTATATCCTTATCTAAGTTACTATACTCAACATGGTAATCTCCATAAGTTTTATAAGCTCTTTCAGTTTCTATTTTACTTTTAGTTTCTGGTACTACGTTTAATGAAAATACCAACATAACTGCTAATGATATACCAATTATTAAAGAAAAAGTTCTTCCCCTTTGCTTTTTCATATATTGAATTGCTAAATATATAGCTTTTCTCATTTTATCCCTCCTAGTTGTTTTAAGTGTTATTAATTTAATCGGCCGATTTTTAAGGTAGAGTATGATTTCTTTAAATAAAAAATGTTACCTCTTATGTTTAAAAGGTAACATTTTAAATATTTATCTACAATATACTTTCCCCAGTTGGTATTTTAACTGTCCCAACTGTCATGTTTTTGTAGTGGTATATATATTTTTATTATAAATTTATTTTCTAAGTCTTCTATTTTAAACTCTCCATCATACTTTTTAAGTGATGATTTTACACTTTCTAAACCTATACCATGAAGATATTTATCTTTTTTACTAGTAAATATTTTATTATTTTTAATCTTAACTTTATTAATCTTACTATTTTCACATTTTATAACATAATATGATTTTACTAGTGTACCTCTAATATTTATGTTTTTATGTATTGTATCATCTTCTATACTATTGCAAGCCTCAATTGCATTGTCTAATATATTTGAAAATATAGCACATACATCTGCCATTTCTATAAATTTACACTTTGAAAAATTAATATTGCAAAATAAATCTATATTATTCTTTTCACACAGTACTTTTTTTTCATTTAATATTATATCTAGTATCATATTCTCAGTATTAAAAGCATTTTGAAAATCATACATCTCTTTATTTATACTATCTATATACTTATCTACATCTTCTTTTTCATTATACAAACTCTTAATGCAAGCCATATGATTATTTATATCGTGGTATAGTTTTTTTACTTTATTTTGAGATTCCTGGATGTTTAAATAATAGTTGTACTGCATATCTAATTTTTCTTTTATTATTTTATTATCTGCCTTTATTTTATTGTCTCTAATTATTTGAATCATTACAATTGTAAGTAAAACACTGCTCACAATACTTAACTTAGGTGCTGAAATATAATTGAATCTACTCAACTCACTATAAAGATTTACCTCTCTAACTATATTTGGTATGTAGTTTATAAGTGCAATTAATAAATTTGCTGAAATACAAACTATCATATATATAATATTTCTTTTCTCAGTATCTAACTTTATTATTTTTTTTACTATATATATAAAAATCAAATTTATAAATAATTCTATAATATGGCTATACAAAACTATTAAATCCACATTTTGAGTTGACGTGGTACTCCTAGTTATTAAATTTTTTGTTACGCAAAAATATACAATACTAAGTATATTATCAGAAATAATATAATATACAATATCATATATTATATAAGTGCTTATTCCTTGAAAATAACTTATTTTATAATATTTCTTAGCAAATAAAATCCAACACAACATAAGTAAATTATTAATAAAATCATAATAATTTAATATTATTTTATGTGGTAATATCTCTATCATTATTAATAAGATAAATGAAATATATAAAAATTTATTATTTTCTTTTCTTTCAAATAATAAATCTAAAATTTTTATAAATACTAAAAATTTGACTATAATTGAAGTGCTTCTTAAAATATCCCCTAATAAGTCTATACTTAACATAATATATTCCCTAAATGATTTAAAAATTTATTTTTTAAATCTTTAAATCTATGCCTACTAACAGGTACTTCTTCATTATTTTCAAGTATAGCTACATATTGTTTTATATTTTCAATGTAATTTATATTTACTAAAAAGCTTCTATGACATCTAAAGAAATTGTATAATTCTAATTCTTTCTCTATTTTTTCCATACTACTTTTTACTTCATAGTCTTTTGATAATGTATGTATTATCATATCTTTTTTTAGGATTTCTATATATGTTATTTCATTTATATTAATTTTATAAATTTCACTTTTAGTATTTATAATTAAATTGTTCTCTTTATTCTTTGTTATTGTATCTATGCAAGATAAAATATGTTTTTGAAGTTCTTCAAACTTTATTGGTTTTAGTAGATATCTATATGCTCTTACCTCATATCCCTCTTGTATATAATCAACTATTGATGTTGTAAATATTATTTCTACGTTTTTATTATCTATTTCTCTAATTTTTCTTGCTGTATCCATTCCATTTAATTTGTCCATTTGTATATCTAGTAAGAAAATATCTATATTTTCAGGATAATTATTAAATAGTGATTCCCCAGAATTGAATATTAGTATTTCGTATTGATTTGTTATTTGTGAAATTATCTTATCTAAATAATTTTTTATTAATTCTTGTTGCTTTATCTCATCTTCACATATTGCTATTTTAATCATGTTAAAACCCCTTAAATTTTCATTACTTTTTACAGTTTTATTTTAACATATTTTTCTATTTTTATAATTATAATTTAAACTTCTAATTTATATACTTTCAAAAAATACTATTTTTTACTTATATATTTACAATAAATATTACTCTATAGATTATATATTTTCAAATTATATTAATATACTTTTAATGTTTTTTTATGGCGTCGAATTTATATATTTAATGTAAGTATTTGTTGTACTGTTATAAATAATTAGTCGTTATTATTGTGATAAAATAAAATGGAGTAAAATTTTAAACATAAAACATTGGAGAGAAACATAAATGAAAAAAGTAATATCCATTATATTTTTAACGACAATTATTATAATATTAGGAGTATCCGGAACACATTGTGAAACAAAAGAAAGAAAAATACTATATTTTCAATCTTATAATAGTATTTTCACCAAAGTGTCTAACGAACAAAAAAAGATTTATCTAAAGTTTTAGGAGATAATTTTGAGATTAGAATGATGGCTTTACCATCTGATACACTTAATAACCCTAATAATGAAAGTAAAATATACAATACTCTTCGTATGCACACTATGGATTTTAAAGAATATGATTCAATAGTAGTAAGTGGAGATAGGTCATTAGAATTTGCTTTAAAGTTTAAAGAAGATATGTTTAAAGATATTCCTATAGTATTTTTTGGTATAAGCGACGATAATCTTGAAAAAAAAGCCTTAAGCCACAATCTAGTTTCAGGTATTAGGTCAACTGATTTATTAAAACCAAATATAGACTTAGCGATTAAAAATCATAAAAATATTAAAAACATACATATTTTAAGTAACTCTAAAAAAGATTTTGACTATGATATTATATCAAGTAATAAAAATATGTATAAAGATAAAGGCATAAATATTAACATTGTTGAAACAAGTACTATGAGTTTAAAAGATTTTACCGACATTATATCAAAGTTTAACAATAATGATGCAATAATAAAAGTTACTCCAGGGAATTTTACTGATACTTTTTTAAGTATATCTGATTTAGCATTACTTATAGATTATCTATGTAAAGATACTCCTGTATATAGCTTATCTTACCTTGGTTTAGGACACGGAGAAGTTGGTGGAAAGATTATGAGTCATTATGCTATTCTTAAGGCTACCGTTGATATAGTAAATCATATTATTGAAAATAATCCAAATGAATCTATTAGTATTGACCAGCTAGAAATTAGTAAATTTGTATTTGATAAAAATGCACTTAAAAAATTTAATATTAATAAAAGTCAACTTCCCAAAGATTCTTATATATTAAATAGCTTTAAAGATATTATACTTAGAAATGAAGAATTATTTAATAAGATTGTTCTTGCTGGAATTATTGTACTTTTTATAATATCATTAATGATTTGCTATATTATATATAAGCAAAAATACGAAAATGCATTAAAGCACGTACTTAGAAAATCAGAAGATCTAAATATGTTTAAATCTCATTTAATATCAAATATTAGTCATGAATTAAGAACTCCTTTGAATGTAATTACATCTTCAGTTCAGTTATTAAGATATAAAAATAAAAATTCTAAAGAACTTACTGAAAATACATTTGATATTATAGATAATAACTGCAATAGACTATTAAGACTTACAAATAACTTAATTGACATAGATAAATATGAATACGGTAAGTTGAATTTAAATTTAGAAAATATAAATATAGTTGATATTATTGAAAATATTGTAGTTTCAACTTCCCCACTAGCCAATTCTAAAAGTTTAAATCTAGTCTTTGATACAAATGATGAATTTATCTACATGGCTATTGATATAGATAAAATAGAAAGAATTGTTCTTAATTTAATATCAAATGCTATTAAATTTTCAAAACCTAATATGGACATAAATGTTAGCCTTATTAAAAATGAAGATAACTTAAGAATAATTGTAGCCGATAAAGGAATAGGTATTTCACAGGATAATATAAAAAATATATTTAAAAGATTTTCTCAAGTGGATACAAGCTTAAATAGAAAAAATGAAGGTAGTGGAATAGGATTATCTATAGTTGATACTTTTGTAAAATCGCATAAAGGATCTATTCATGTAGTATCAAAGTTAAATGTTGGCACAGAGTTTATAATTGACTTGCCTATATATACATTAAATGAGAACACAAAATCATATTATGAATATGATACTTTAAATTCTAAAAATAATGCAAATTTAGAGTTATCGGATATATACTTATAATTCTATTACTTTTAAGTAAAAATTAAAAATCAAGGGATAAATTATTTCCCTTGATTTTTTATATTAATTAATTTGATTTATTTTTTTCCTTACGAATCTTTGAAAATTCAGCTACTGCTGTAAAAAGTACATCTGTTGATGAGTTAAGCGCTGTTTCACAAGAGTCTTGTATAACCCCAACTATAAATCCTACACCTACTACCTGCATAGCCACATCATTTGGAATACCAAATAAACTACAAGCAAGTGGAACTAATAACAATGAACCTCCTGCTACACCTGAAGCACCGCAAGCACTTACAGCTGATAATAAACTAAGTAATAGTGCCATTCCAATATCTACTTCAATACCAAGTGTGTGAACTGCTGCAAGTGTTAATATAGAAATTGTAATAGCAGCTCCTCCCATATTTATAGTCGCACCTAGTGGAATTGAAACTGAATAAGTATCTTTATTTAAATTTAATTCTTTACATAACCCCATATTTACAGGTATATTTGCAGCTGAACTACGTGTGAAAAATGCTGTAATACCACTATCTTTTAAACACTTAAATACAAGTGGATATGGGTTTTCACGAATACCAACATAAACGATCAGTGGATTGACCACAAGAGCAACAAATGCCATACATCCAACTAATAAAATAATTAACTGTCCATAGCTAAGTAATGACTCTACCCCCTGTGTAGAAATACTATCAAATACAAGACCCATAATTCCAAATGGAGCAAAATTTATTATCCATTTTACTACTTGAGATAAAGCATCTGAAACATTACTTATCATTGTTTTAGTAGAACTTGATGCTTTTTTAAGTGCAAGACCCAGAATTAATGCCCAAGATAATATGCCTATGTAATTAGCATTAAAAAGCGCCTTAACTGGATTATCAACAATATTCATAAGTAGTGCCTTTAATACTTCTACTACCCCTTCCGGTGGAGTTACATCTTGAACACCTGAACCAAGAGTTAACGTAATTTGGAATATAAAACTTACAATAACAGCTACAAATCCTGCTAAAAATGTACCTACAAGGTAAAGTAAAATAATTGATTTCATGTTTGTTTGCTGACCACTTTTATGAGAAGAAATAGCAGCTATTACTAAGAAAAATACCAGCATCGGAGCAACTGCCTTTAGTGCACCTACAAACAATGAACCGAAAATAACGATTGGCTTTGCAGTATTAGGAATTGTCAAAGCCAAAACAATCCCAATAATTAAGCCTACTATTATTCTTTTAACTAAACTTATTTTGTTCCACTTGTTGATTAAATTTTTCATCCTCCCCACCCCCTATTATTTGAATAATTATTGTAGATAAATTGCAAGTATTTTAGGTTATTGCATTTTATCTATTCTTAATATTATTAAATAATAAAGAGATATATGTTTCATTTTTCTGAATTTATAATATATATTTTAATAAATTAATAATATATAATTTAATAATAAAAAAAGCCATCTATTAGAAAAACAGACAACTTTTATTTTTATTAATTATATATTGATTTAATATTTTTTAATGCAATAGTTGCATTACTATAACTTGAGCATGTGTCAATAAAGTAATCTGTTTTATTATCATCATTAATATAAACAACCATACTAGATAAACTTAGCTCATATAAGGACATAATATACAATAATGAAGAATAAGATCTTTTTAACTCAACATCAGACTCATTTGAGTACAATGAAGTCATTTTTTTCGAGTTTTCTCCCAATATAGTTTCACAAAATTTTATTTCTTTTTTGAAATCATCTATATCGAGAGGATCATCGCCTGTAATAGTTTTAATCATGATAGATATTCTATCATTAACCATAGTTATATCTTTAATAGATTTTATTATATCATTTTTCTCGGCAAATGATATATTTGTGAAAATAAGAAAAAAAGAAACTGTTAGTGCAAGAAGTTTTTTCATTTTGTCCCTCCATATAATATATTACTATATATTTTAGTATCTGCTCCAAAATATACTATTATTCGTTAGTATATGAAATAATTTATTATAAAAAAGACAGGTCACAAAACCTGCCTTTTCTAACAAATAATAATTATATAAATATCTATATAATTATTATTTTAAATGTAATTTTTTCTCCCTTTTAATCATCATATATATTAATAAAACTGATATCACTACTAATCCTATATATAATACATATAAAAGATATTTAGGCTCGTATACAGCTGTTAAGTAACCTGCATTATACCTATTTATAATTTTGTAAAATATAAATAATATTGGTATTTGTATACCTATAAGTGATATATAAGTATTTACTCTAGTAGATACAAACATAGATATAATTGCTGATACTATTCCTAATATGTATGTTTGTATAACTGTAAGAATTATATACTGACCAAAAGTCATATCATACCAATGCACACCATTGAATAATGAATTTATATTACAATCCCAAAACATAAATGTATTGTTTTGCTTATATATTACAAAGAAAATAATTAATTGCAATGTTATTATTAAAATTGAAGATATTATCCCACTGATTATCTTTTTATTTAATATTTCTCTACCTACCTTTGAGCTATATTGTAAATAATTAACTTTATTTTTATTATCTTTAATAAATATCGGTGATATCATTATAAATATACTTATAACAATAAGCTTATTTATAGACTCTATTAGGGTGCTGTAATTCCCATGTGCAATACTACTTATTGTAGAATTTGGCTTTGTTCTATTTTGAAATTCTAAAAACCTATTTATTTGATCATCGTTGAATAAATCAATATTTTTATCATCTATATATACAGTCTCTTCATAGTCTTCTATAATACTATAAGTAGCTTCAATTTCCCAAAATATATCAGTATTATCTTCAAATAATATTTTTTCTTTTAACTCTTCACGTCTTTTAGGGTCATAGCTATAACCACCTTCTTTGTAATCTTTTGGTTTGTTACTTTTTAAATTTTCATAATTACCTAGTCCATGCTTTACATATTCTTCATTACTAGATAAATAATCATTCGCTTTTTTTATTCTTTCATCTCTAATTTTTTTGTAATCTTCAAATTCTTCTTTATCTACTTCTGTTCCATATTTTTTTAACATATATACAAAGTCTTTATGTATTTCCCTTTGTGGACGATCTTTTGGAAAATCTTCTATCTCAAAATTTATAAATAGTATCCATATTAATGACGTTACAATCCCAATTATAATTAAATTAGTTATATTAAATATTTTTTTTATTTCATTTTTTATTACACTCATAAGTTCCCCCTAATTTATATCTTCCTTCTTAAACCTTTTAATTACAAACATTAAACTTAACATACACATACATCCCCAAACTACTATTGTTATTAATTCATAATATTTATTTGCTATAAAAGGTATCTTTGAAGTAAACCAACTACCTGGTCTTATTGCTAAATTAAATACATCATAACCAAGATGCATAATTATAGGAGAGCTCTTACTTACAAATGTTGATACGGATAAATTAATCCCAAATATAATAAGAAATATGAAAAATACTATATAACTATTTTTTAATAATTTAGATATTACAAATGTAATTGCAGTAAATATAAGCATACAAACAATAACTATCAAAATTGATAGCATCAATTGATTTATAAATGTGTGCCCAAATATATTTATAATAGGCATAATATTTTCCCAGTTAAAAGCACTATTTAAAGGAATATTTAGTATATTGCTATAATCAAACGTAATAAAGTATGCTAAAAGTGTTACTCCTAATATTATTAAACTTATTATAAATGAACTTAATAGGCATACTGCAAGTTTATCTCTATCATTATTTCGTCCTCTTTTAGTTGAATAAACAAGTAAGCTTGTCTTATTATCAAACTCATAATTTATAAGGTATGAAGTTATTAAAACTACTAATATCATTATTTCATATATACACTCTGATAATATATCTTGAAATAATAAGCTATAAGTTCTATATGGACTTCCTAAAAAAAATAAACTTTTATAGTCTCCATCTTCTTTTATTTGTTTAAATCTTTTATCTAATATCTCATATCTTTTCTTTGCTATTTCTTTAGCCTTACCACTTAAGCCATAAGCTTTTATATCTTTTTCAACAGTTTCAAGTATGTTTATATCTTCATAGCTTTTTACTTGTTCTACTGCTAAGTATTTATATATTTCTAATAAATTAAGCTCATTAAAGAATTGTAACTCTTCATCATTAAAAATTTTATCCTCATGAATATATCTATAATAGTTTTCACTATTAATAAAATCTTCCATAGTTTTATAACTTTTATTTAATTTGTTTTTAGTTATTTCATTAAACTTTTTAATTTTTTCTTTGTATTCTAAATTCATATTATTTAACATATCATCATTTATTTCATATCCAAATTCACCTATTATATTATTAATAATTTTTAGTTCGTCCTTTATATATGAATTATTGTAAATTGTTAATATGTTAAAAAAATAAATATAATAGTTAGGGCTATTACAATAGGAGATGAAATTATCTTTTTAGCTTCATGAAGTTTTATATCCATATCTTATACTCCTACAATTTCATCTTTGTACTCATATAAAAATACATCTTCTAAAGATGGGTATACTAAATTCCAAGTTTTATTGTACTCCTCTTCACAAATAAACCTTACTTTTACCTTTTGATTTTCCTGTTTTTCTGATAATGTTAAATAGTTTTTTCTAAATTCTAACATTTCACTATTATTCACTTCAGCTTCAAATACTTTACCATGTAACTTTTTACAAATATTTTCTATATTATCTTTATATAATAATTGCTTGTCCTTTATCATTACTATTTCATTTGATATAGATTCTATATCTGATACTATATGAGTTGATACAATTATAATTTTATCTCTTGATAATTCACTAAGTAGATTTCTAAATCTTGCTCTCTCCTTTGGATCAAGTCCTGCTGTTGGCTCATCAAGAATTAATATCTTAGGATTATTTAAAAGAGCTTGTGCTATTCCCACTCTTTGTATCATGCCTCCTGAAAATTTTCTCATTTTTTTATCAGCTACTTCTTCAAGGGCAACAAGTTTTAATAATTCTTTTATTTTTTTCTTAGCTTCTTCTTTTTCCATTCCTTTTAATGCTGCTAGGTACATTAAAAATTTATTTGGTGAATAGCTTTTGTAATATCCGAATTCTTGTGGTAAATATCCTAATATACTTCTATACTTCTCATCAAGGGATAGTATATTTTCACCGTTGTAAAGTATCTCTCCCTCACTTGGGAATATTAATGTAGATAACATTTTTATAAGAGTTGTCTTCCCGGCTCCATTTGGTGCTACTAAACCGTATACCCCATTTTCAAAATCCATAGTTATATTTTTTAATGCACAAAAGTCCCCGTAATTTTTAGTTATATTTTTTATACTCAGCATATCTCTCTCCTTAAGTTTATTTCTAAATTTAATTATAATTAAATGTTTCTTCTTTTATATGTTCGTATGTTTTATTTAAATAGTTTTAATTTTTATAAAAAATTCGCTATTAAATATCACATTTTAATTCTTTTTTATTTCTTAAATATAATATTGATATAGGTAATATAATTAAGACCATATATACTATAGGTAAAAAATATTTTGGTAAATAAATATATCCAATTCTAGTTATAGTTATATATATACTACTTACTTGATTGATTAAAATTTTCAGCATAAAATTGCTTACGATAAATAGATTTATAACTTGAATTCCTATAAGTGATATATAACTATTTACTTTACTAGATATGTATAAAATAACCATTGATACAGCTATCGATATTAAATATACACATACTATTGTTAATCCTATATAGCTTCTAAAAGTTAAATTATACCAAGAGTCAATTGGGCTATTAAAAAATCCTGATATACTACAATCTAAAAATATTGAATTATTTTGAGTTTTGTAATATATAAAAAATACTATAAGTTGTATAGATGTTATTAATATACTGATTAATATTGTAGCCACAATTTTTTTCTTAAATATGTCTCGTCCAATATGTGAATAGTATTGAAGATAATTTATTTTTTCTAGTTTATCTTTTAAATAAATAGGTGATATAACAAATACTGCGCTTATAAGTATTAATTTAGTTATAGCCTTTATCAAATCATCATACTGTTCAAATACTGTATAAGGTAGGGGTGAGTTTCTATCTCCACTATTTATAATTTCATATATTCTAGATATTACTTTCTCTTTACTATCCTCACTCATTTTATTAGAAACTACATCAAATAATATACTTTCCTCTACTGAACCTTCATGTTCATAGGTCATTAGAATATTTTCTATTTCTGATAATTCATTAAATAAACTTATTTCATCATGATATATATATTTATGATAAAGTTCTTGTAGCTTTGGATTATTATACTTTTCTTCTCCATTATTTCTCACTATCTTATCAAACTCTTTATAATTTAATATACCTAAATCACTGAATTCTTCATTGTCTTTTATAAAATCATTAGCTAATTTAACTTTTTCATTGTACTTATTTTTAAAATCCTTAAATTCATCATTTTCCATAGTTACACCATAATCTTTTATCATATTAGATGCTACTGTATTTACTAAGTCTTTATTGACAATTACATCTGCCTTTGGGATAATTACTAGTTTGTAAAATAATACACTTATAATAAATAAAATTAGTATAGTTTTTATATTAATTACTTTTTCAATCTCATGTTTTATAATTCTCATTTGTATTCTCTTCCTTTACCTATTTGATTTGTTAATTATTTAGCCAACACATTCCTTAAAATATTTCAACTATACATATCTTAAGCAAAGTTAACCTTTTTATATCTTGATAGTATCTGTATATTTTTTATATAAGAATAAATTGCTAATGTTAAAATAGCCACATATACAAGTATTGGAATGTTTTGAAGCAGATTAGCATAATTACTTAAACTTAAACTTACAAGTAATACATTAACTAGTATCCATCCAGCTATTACCATGTATCTTATATACTTAGACTTTATTTTCACTAATGAATATAACAGTATTGATGAAAATAAAAATACAGAAGTTATTGAAATCATTATTCCTCTTAGTACATCTATATACTCATATAAACTAGATACAAATATAGTATTTATAATTACTGCAATAACACTAAATACTAACATTCTAAGAGATGCTAATTGATAAACATTGTATTTACATACCATTTCAACTTCATAAGTCTTATTCTCTTTTAAATTTATAAATGAAAATATATTTGTAGCTAAATAATACAGTGGAGATACAGTAAAAATTAATACATAAATTTCTTCCGTTTTATTAACTGATTCTAAATTAATTGCTTCTGGATATATTCTCATAGATAAATAAGTTAATATAGAAATAACCACTATTGCTATAAAAATTAATTCTGATTTATCATGAAATAAATTTTTAATTCCTATACTTTTGTACATATTTTTTATATATAAATAAAATGATTCTTGCTTTTTAAGTCCTTTATCTAATATTGTGTTTATTTGACTTTTTATTTCAAATTCATCTGGCATATCTACTTTAAACTTGTCCATATTATCCTCCTAAATATTATTGAATTCTCTTTTTACTACTTTTATCATAGAGTAATATTTTGTTTTAACTGTTGATTCTGGAACTTGAAGTATTTTTGATATTTCGCTAAAGGTGGATTCAAGAAATATTTTAAGTCGAAAAATTTCTTGATACTGAGTATCCAGTTTATTTACAACACTTTGTATCTTATTTACATCTTCTTTGTACTCTAAATTAATCACAAAATCATCTTTTGAAGTGATTTCTTTATCTTCAATGCTTTCTATCATTTTGCTATATTTGTAATTTTTAGAGCGATAATAATCTACCACCTTATTAGTTGATATTTTATAAAGCCATGTTCTAAATGATGATTTATCTTTATCAAAGTTATGTATGCTTTTAAGTACACTTATAAATATCTCTTGTGTTAAATCCAAAGAAGTTTCTTTATCTGATACTTGCTTATAAACATATATATATATTTCTTTATAATATTTTGATATAAGCTCATTTGCGCATTCTTTATCATTTTTATTGATTATTCTTTTAATAAGCTTTAAGTCTTTATCCATTTTTTAACCTCTTTTTTAGTTTCTAGTTATATATTCGTAAATAGTTTTTGTTTAGTTTTAAATTTTTATTATTTTTAAACAAAAATAAAAGATAGTTGATATAATAAAGCGCTATATCAACTACCTTTTAAATAAATTTAATTATATATAAAAATATTTTACTCTACTTTATAAATTATTTTTCACTTCTTTTTTTGAAGACTTATTTCCTTTTAAAAGCCATACACCTATAGCTATAAGTATTGCACTCATAAATAATAAAGCAATAAATTGACCTACATTAAAATCTTTAAAGTTTATTTCTAGGAATTTAAATACCCTATTTAAAATTTCATTATCTGAGTAATGACTTGCAGTTACTGATAGCATATTATTAATAAAGTGAAGTATCATAGGCACAAATATAGACCCTGATTTATACACACAGTAAGCAAATGAAATACCCAATATACTTGTAGGTATTATTCTTATAAAGTCCATATGCATAAACCCAAATAATATACCACTACATACTATAGCTGCTTTATAGCTATTTTTTCCTTTAAAAGAAGTATATATAAATCCTCTAAAGAACATTTCTTCACAAATTGCAGGCATAAGAGCTACTACAAGTAAGTTTAGTATAAAATTGTCCTTTATAATTATCGTTTCATTTAAAGCTTCAATTACATCCATATTTTGTGGGAAGAAGTGAAGTATAACTTGAATTACAATATTCATAAATATATACGCACCTGCCCAAAGGACAATACCACCTATGATATGTTTTATACTTGGCATTTTTAAACTAAAAGTCTTTTTAAAATCAGTTTTAATATAAAAAGCAAATAATAATGGAAGTGTTATAATCATAACTTGTGTTAATCCTACTCCAACCATCTTAAATTTAAGCTGTAAAATTATACCTACATATATAAGAAGAACTAATCCTACTGCATATAGTATTGCACCATCACTTACACTTGGCATAGTTCCTTTTTTAATATTACTTCTCTTTTCTAAGAATGAAAAACTCTTACTACCTCCAAATAATATTTCTTCTGAGTTAAACATTTTAGACAATAGTAGTACTGATAAAATAACAAAAGCAAAGTTTGATATAAATACTAATGATATTAAATTTATATCACTATTAAATGTTAAAACACTTTTTATAAGTAAAGATATATTTACAACTGGAACTGCTGCTGTAAAGTTATCTAATTTTATAGTTGGTATCATAGATACATATGAAGGTATCATAACAAATAACATAACTGGAGTTATATAGTTTTGTGCATCCTTAAAACTCTTTGCAAGTGAACATACACACATACTTATAGCTGAAACTACCATGGAGAATAATCCTACACATATTATAGTTATAATTCCTGGTAATACCAACTGGTTCATATTAGACATACTTATTCCAATCTGTTCTCCAAGACCTGCACTTGCAACTAAATATACCATAGTTAAAAGTATGGAAGCTATATTTAAAATTGCTGTTAATATTGCACAAAATGAAACTGCTAAGTATTTACCCATTACTAATTCTAAGTTTGTAATAGGAAGTGTAAATAATGTTTCTAAAGTACCTCTTTCCTTTTCCCCCGCCATGACATCAATTGCAGGATAAATAGCCCCAAGTAAAACACCAACTATAAGTATAACTGGTAAAAACTGACCTAACATATGGCCTGCTATTTCTTCATCTTTAGCAACTTCTACGTCTTCATAAGATAATGGCTCTAAAATATTACCTACATTAAGACCTTGTTCTTCTATTTTATCCTCTACAATATCTCTTTTATACTCATCTAATGATTTTTTTATTCTACTAGTTGCCTTCATTGAATTTTCTTTAGAAGAGTTTGCATATATCTTATAATTTTTAGCATTGTCTTTATTTTCTATTTCTACATATGCATCTATTTTTTGTCCTTCTAAATCTTTTTCTTTATCTGTTGATTTAACTATATTTACTTTACCATCGTCTTTATTTTCTTTTTCAAGAATAGAAACTAAGGCACTACTTGGTTTAGAACTAAAAGCTATATTTATATCTTCCTCTTGCATTTTACTCATTGACATCATCATAAAAGATGACATACCTACCATAAGTATTGGATATAAAATTATAGGAAGTATTATCATCATAAATATAGTCTTTTTATCTCTTATTATATCTAACATTTCTTTTTTAAAAATTTGCTTTACTATTTTACTCCTCAACTAGATCACCTCTTTCTGATGCTAGTTTTATAAATAAATCTCTTAAGTTACTTGTATTTGATTCTTCTTTTAACTTACTTGATGTTCCTGATGCTATGATTTGACCTTGATGAATCATTATTATTTTATCGCATAGCGTTTCTGCTTCTTCCATATAGTGAGTTGAATATAAAACTGTCTTTCCTCTCTCTTTTTCAGATTTCATAAAGTCTATTATTGACTTACTACTAATTACATCTAACCCTAATGTTGGCTCATCAAATATATAAAGCTTAGGTGAATGGACTAAGCAACGAGCTATTGAAGTTCTCTGAGTTTGACCTGTTGATAAATTTTCAATACGATTATCTATAAAACTTTCCATATTCATTACTTTTGAAATTTCCTCAATTGATTTTTCTATTTCATCTTTTGGCATTTCATAAAGACTTGCAAATGTTCTTAAAAGCTCTCTTGGTGAAAGGCGATTGTATAGTTTTGTATTTCCTGATAAATAGCCTATTTCTTTTTTAGCTGCATTTTTATCTATAGAATAGTCTACCCCTGCTACCTTTATATCACCTGAAGTTGGTGTTAAAATACCTCCAAGCATTCTAAGTAATGTAGTTTTCCCCGCTCCATTGGGTCCTAATATTCCTACAATCTCACCCTTTTCTACAGTAAAACTAACATTGTTTACTGCTAAAAACTCTTCCTTTTTAGTTTTTATTTTTTTTAGTTTTGTCTTTTTCTTATTGTTTTCATCTTTTACAACTCTCGTAAATGATTTACATAAGTTTTCTACTTCAATCATTATTTCTCCCCTTCCCTTAAAAATTTGTATGTAATTTATCTCTTATAAGTTATTTTGAATGTCGAATAAATTACATTTTATTTGTAATCTATAATGAGTATACGGCATTTTACCACTTTATTCCATAATAAGAAGATTAGATTTAATAATAATATATAATAAAAATAAAATTTTTTAATTACAACAAAAAATCTATATAGACGTACATGTTTTATATGCATGCCTATATAGAATCTTTATCTTACTTATATTAATTTTCATTTCTTAATATTTCATTTAAAGAATCATATGTGAAGTTTATTATTTCATCACAACTAACTCTATTTTTCTTTAAATTTGCACATATTTCTGTGTTATATTTATCTCTAACACTTTTCATTAATGCTTTAGAATATTGTCTTGCTTCATTTTGGTCTAAGTGATTATCTCTACCCTTTAAGTATCCAATTATAACTACTGCTGCATTTACAGCTCCACATATACTTCCTACAGTCATACCAACTCCCATGCCACTTCCTATTGATATTGGTATATCTGTGTTATGTTCTTCATTATATGATTTTATTAATGATTCTGCACATGTGTATCCTTGGCTATGATATTCTGATGGTTTTGTCATTTTATCTCTCCTTTAATTTCAACTTATAGAGTATATCTATCTTCTATTAGTATATTATAATATTATCGACTTGTATTCTGTGATATTGTCACATAAACTTTATTTATTTTCAGTTAAAATAAATAAGAAGACACAAGGTGTGTCCTCTTAAAAATTAACTTAAAAGTCTTATTACTATAAATACTTTATTAGATAGTTATTTTATTTAAATTATATATATGTTTTATAGCTTTTTCATATCGTGCTATAACATTTTCATTATGTCCATAATCATCCCACTCAAGTGATACATTCGTTTTTCCAATTTGAGACGTAAATATACTATAAGATTTTTCAACATATTCTTTTATATCTTTTTGAATTGTTGATTTATTCTCTTCTTCTCTAAGTCCAGCTATAATTAATATATTAATATCTTTATTTTTAATATTATTTTTCTGCATAAAGTCTATCCAACCTCTGTACCATTGAGATCCACAAATACTTACTATATTTCCAAAGGACCCATGCTTATATATTGAAAAAAGTGATATTAATCCTCCAAGAGAATAACCAATCATACTTGTATTTTTAGAATCTTTCTTAGTGTTAAATTTACTATCTATATATGGTTTTAAATTATCTACAATAAAATCTAAATACTCTTCTCCCTTACCTTTAAAAGGCTTAAATTTTTCTACTAAAGATGATTCCGGCCATGGAGTATATTCATCTAGCCTATTTATAGGAGCTATTCCTACAATAATATGTTCTTCACATTTATTTTCTAGTGCATACTTTTCTACATTAAACATAATTTTATCTAATATGTTTAATACCTTATCTCCATCATGAATATATACAACAGGATATTTTTTACCATGATTATTTTCATCATAAGATTTTGGTAAATATATAAGTATCTCTCTTCCTAATATATTGTAATTTACTACTTTTCCCCTCATAAATCTTCTCCTTAATGTCTAATTCTTTTTCTTTAGTTTGCTTGGAGGTACTCCAAAGTTTTTCTTAAATAGTCTACTAAAATAAAATTCATCTGTATACCCTACTGCTTCTGATGCTTCTTTAACTGAATATCCAAATTCATCTAATAATCTTGCTGAAATCCCCATTCTATATTTAATAAGATAATCTATTGGTCTAACTTTTGTGTATTTATAAAATATGTATGAAATTCTATTAGTTGATTCTCCATACAGTTGTGAAAGAGTTTTTAGTGATATATGCTTCATATAGTTTTTTTCAATATACTCTATCATAGACCCTAATAACTCTTTTTCACTATTATATTGTCTTGACTTACTTTTTTTTAATAAATCTTTTAGAAAAATATTAACTTGCATTTGTAATTTAATTTTTGAAGTTATATCTAAACTGCAAGATGTTTCCAATATATTCTTTAATGAATCTAATACAAATTCTTTATTTTTAATCTCCATTTCAAATATAGAGTTCATATAATTAACGCTCTTACTCTTGTCGTTTCTTACATAGTATATATTGATATAAGTAAAAGGATTATTTCCTATAACATTAAAAGATATTTGTTTGCCTTCACATACATGAATAAATTTGCTTTGGTTGGCTATATAAGTATCTCCATCAAGCTTAATTTCAGCACTACCACTTATAGTAAACATAAATGCCGAAAGATTAGTTTGGTAGCTACCAGTACTTATATTTTTTTCTTTTACAAATTTACCTACTCTAATTACCTGAAAAGAATTATTGCTAAATTCATTTATTAAATCATTAGTATCTATTTCAAAATCTTTATCAAGATTTTTAATATGCTTTTCTACCATTTTACATTCCTTTCAATATAATTATTTAAATAATATTATATATTTTGTATATTTACTACAATTAATTGCATCAAAAACTTAATCTATGTAAATTCACGAATTAGTTTTTTTAATAATTGTCCATGTTTTCATAATTATGTATTCAATTGTACATATATCTATATTATAATAAGCAAAGATAATGATATGCAATCTCAATTAGTATTATTTCAATATTGATAAACTATATCAATTAAGTTTATTATAATATACGTTTTCAGTATATACAAGAAAGGAGATATTTATGGACAACGTTGAATACTTGTCATTTGAAAATAGCAAAAAAAGAAAAAGATTTTTTAACTTAGTTTTATTATCTCTTATTTTATTGCTATTAATTTCTATTGTTTTATCTGTATCTATAGGTTCTCTAAAAGTAGATCCATCACTTTCTTACAGAATCCTTATAAATAAATTATTCGGTATTACTATTGGTGATCCTTTGGAGCTAACTAATAATGCTAACTATAATATAATATGGATGATTCGATTTCCTAGAGTTTTATTAGCAATAGTTGTTGGAGCTGGACTTGCCCTTTGTGGAGCTATTATGCAAGCTACTGTACAAAATCCACTTGCAGAACCTTATATTTTAGGAATATCTTCTGGGGCATCACTTGGAGCTACATTTTCAATAATGTTAGGAGTTGGTTCTTTCAATTTTTTAAGTATGCAAGGAACTTCATTTTGGGCATTCGCAGGAGCTTTAGCTTCCTCACTTATGGTGCTTATTTTAGCATCTTTAGGAAGTAAAATTTCATCAGTTAAACTTGTACTTGCAGGTACTGTTGTAAATGCTTTATGCAATTCACTATCAAACTTTATAATTTCTATGGCTAGTAATGCTGAAGGTATGCAAACAGTAAAGTTTTGGACTATGGGTTCACTTGCTAGTGCAAAATGGGATAACTTATTATTCCCAAGTATTGTTGTAATTTTATGCTGTATATTCTTTATCTTACAATCTCGTAATTTAAATCTTTTACTTATGGGAGATGAATCTGCTATAACACTTGGTATAAATTTATCTTTTTATAGAAAGTTGTATATGGTAATAACATCACTTTTAACAGGCGTATTAGTTTCTGTTTGTGGCATTATTGGGTTTGTTGGATTAATAATACCTCATATTGTAAGAGCTTTTATAGGATCAGATCATAAAAATTTAACTCCTATTGTTATTTTATTTGGTTCTACTTTTATGATTTGGGCAGATGTTATAGCTAGAATAGCAATTCCTAACTCTGAACTATCAATAGGAATTATAACGTCTCTAGTTGGTTCTCCTCTATTTGTTTATATGTTAGTTAAAAAAAGTTATGGTTTCAATTAGTATGGAGGTATTATATGTCTGATTTAAGCGTTGATGATTTAAAGGTAGATATTGCTACTAAGCAAATTGTAAAAGGGGTTTCTTTATCAATTAAAAACAATGAATTTGTTGGGCTTTTAGGTCCTAATGGTAGTGGTAAATCAACTTTACTAAAAGCTATTTATCGTGTTTTAAAACCTTCTGGAGGAACTGTTTTACTATATGGAAAAGATATAAAAAATATAAATCCTAAAACAATAGCTAAACAATTAGGAGTTGTTAGTCAATTTAATGATATTAATTTTAATTTTAAAGTTATTGATGTTGTTCTAATGGGAAGAAGTCCTCATAAGTCTTTATTACAAAATGAAAATAAAGATGATTATATATTAGCCATCCAATCTTTAGAAAAAGTTGGTATGGAAAAACATTTTGATAGAAACTTTTCTTCTTTATCTGGAGGAGAAAAGCAAAGAGTTATATTAGCTCGTGCTTTAACTCAAAATCCTAAAATACTTATATTAGATGAACCTACTAATCACCTAGATATAAAGTATCAAATTGAAATAATGAATGTTGTTAAAAATTTAAATATTTGTGTATTAGCTGCATTACATGACTTAGGTATAGCTTCAAAGTACTGTGATAAGCTTATTGTATTAAAAGATGGACAAATAGTAACACAAGGTGAACCTGAAGAGGTAATCACTTCAGAAATGATAAAAAATGTATACGATATAAATAGTTATATCTATAAAAATCCTGTAACAAATACTATTTCTATAGATTACTATTGTGACTAAAATAAAAAATAATTAAAATGGAGATATTTACTATGAATAAAAAATATTTAGCTTCTATTGCATCATTAGCTTTAGTTGTAAGCTTAGTTTCTGGTTGTGGGCAAAATAAAACAGATAATAAATCAGAAAATCAAAACACTACAATAAAAAATGAAAAAACTTCAGAGAAAACTACTTATCCTATTGAAATAGAAGCTTTTGATTCTACTGGAAACACATACAAACAAACATTTAAGGAAGCTCCTAAAAGAGTTGTTACAAATAACCAATCATCAACTGAGTTACTTTTAGAATTAGGATTAAAAGACTCTCTTGTTGGTACAGGAGATTTAGATAATAAAGTACTAGATAGACTTGAAGATGACTATAAGTCTATTCCTGTTATATCTCAAAAAGGAGATCTTGCTAAAGAAGTGCTAATAGGCGCTAACCCTGATATGGTAATAGGGAGAGCTGCATCTTTTACTGATGAAAGATATGGTACTATACCTAGCCTTAACGGTATGAATATAAATACATATGTCCAAATTGCTAGTAAAATGGATACTACTCAATCTTTAGATAATATAATTTTAGATGTAAGAAACGTTGGAAAAATATTTAATATAAAAGAAAAAGCAAATAAATATGCCGATCAACTTCAAGATAGATTAGATAAAGTAAAAGAAAAATCTTCTACTATTAAATCTGATCCACTTAAAGTTATGTATATGGTTAAGTACGATAATGGTCAATTTGGAGTATATGGAGCTAATGCTTCATTACAAACTGAAATGCTTAAATTAATTAATGCTGAAAATGTTGCAAATAAGGGTGGTACTCTTTCTACTGAAAATTTAATATCTCTAAATCCTGATGCAATAGTTTATGTTCATGCAGATAAAAATGCTAGTACTGATAAAGATGCTATTAGCTCTTTATTAAATAATAAATTAATACAAAGTGTTCCTGCTATATCAAACAAAAAAATTATAGAAGTTGATTATACAGAACTTATGGGATATGGATTTAGAACATTTGACGCTTTAGATAAGATAGCATCTGGATTATATCCAAATATATTTAATTAATATATTTGAATCATTAAATTAGATAATGTAGGTAAGTTGGAATAATAACAAATTTATCTATATTCCCTATTGTATTTCTTATTATAAAAAAGGGAAAGGCATAAAGCCTCTCCCTCTATTTAACAACCTTTTTATTATAAATACCTTCCAAACTAGCACTCTTAACTCTATCAGCAATAACCTTAGAGTCCGTAGTATAAAAACCAGTTTCCTTCATTCTATTAAAATAAATACTTCCAGCAAAAGTAAATCTTAACTTATCGCCATCAGGCTTATGCATCTCATTATTAGAATAAGCAATAAAATCACCTATTAATAAATTAGTAGGAAGTTGCAATAAATACATACCTACTGCACTTCTAGCAGCATTATGTCCAGCCAAACTTCCCGTACATATAGCCTCAGTATGACCTACATAAAATCCTGATTTTTCTCCTCCAACAAATAAGTTATTAACGCCTCTAACTCTCATATAATTATCTCTTGGAGCTACTGATAAGTATCTTATAGAATTACCTTTACCACCTGCATAAGGATCAACAATTATAGCTTTTTCAAAACCAGGTACCATTCTTAATTTTTCTAAATTGAAAAATGGACTCATAAGTTTTGCATGACCTGTAT
>NZ_JAFFPK010000109.1 GCF_017590215.1 Clostridium sp. CCUG 7971 | reverse complement strand
ACTATTAGCCTTTTATTATTTAAAACTAAATATTATAAAACTTACCGTATATGTATAAATATTTATATACTATTTAGCTCTTTACTTATTTTACATAAAATAGTACATAATGTATTAATTTCATTACCTATTAAAATTTTTTGATTTAATTGACAGTCATTACAACCATCTACGCAATTAGTTCCACTTATCATATCGTTCTTTCCCCCCCACTCTTTTAAAATCTCAACAAATTCATTAATATCCATCTCTAATTCCTCCAAAATATATTTTCTATATTATTATATAATCAAGATATATCAAAGTCTCTAGGTATATATTGGCAGAGTAAAATATATAACAACTTGATTACTTTTAATTAAAGATTTACAATATAATATACAGACCGATTATGAATTTTAGCATAGAAAGGAAACACAATGGACGAATATTATTATGAAAATTTACTAAATATAAAAACTACAGGAGATCAAAAGTGGAATAAAAATAACATACATTATCATCCTTATGAACCAACACTATATTCTGCACTTGAATGTTTATTTGAAAAATATACATTCAAAAGTAATGATCATGTAGTTGATTTTGGATGTGGTAAAGGCAGGCTTAATTTTTATATAAACTACTTTTACAAATCAAATGTTACAGGAATTGAAATGAATGAAATATTTTATTATGAAGCTCTAGAAAATAAAGCTAATTACATGAAGAAAAATAAAAAAAGCTTATATAAAGTAAATTTTGAATGCTGTCTAGCTCAAGATTACAAAATAAAATCATATGATAACAAATTTTATTTTTTTAATCCATTCTCTGTACAAATATTTACAAAAGTTGTTGAAAATATTTTAATTTCATTTGAAGAAAATCCTAGAAATATAGAAATTATTTTATATTATCCATCACAAGACTATATATACTATTTAGAGTACCTAAGCCCATTTATATTATCTGAAGATATTATATTGCCAAAACTAAATAAAAAAGATGAGCGTGAAAGATTTGTTATTTATAAATTGAGTTACTAAAACCTGAATTGTTTTAAAAACAATTCAGGTTTTTTATTTATAGCTCAATAAAATGCAGACTCTATAGAAAACTTTGGAAAAATAAGAATAATAGAGCCATTACTAGGAAAAATTAATTATATGAATATAACATTGGTTTAGATAGATAAGGAGTAAATAATGGCTGATAAAAAACAAACTATAATACAAAGTTCACTAGGTTCAGTATTTTCTGCATTTAGTGAAGATGAACTAAAAAAAATAACAGAAGATAAAAAACGAATAATCGCTATATCTGGAAAAATTAATAATCCTGGAATAATAGAGGTTCCAGAAGGGGCAACACTAGTTGATATAATAAATCTTGCTGGAGGGCTATTAAATGATAGAGGATTTAAAGCTGCTCAGCTAGGTATACCATTTGGAGGCTTTTTAAGTGAAGACAGTCTAGATAAAACACTGGACTTTAAATTATTTCCTAAGGGAACAAGCAGAACGATAATTATTTTATCAGAAGAAGATTGTATAGTTCAGTACGCTAAATTTTATATAGATTTTTTACTTGGGAAACTTCAGGACAAATCATTTGAAAGTTACTCTATTGTAAAAACGGAAATAATTAGAATGTGGAAGATATTAGATAGAATAAGTAAGGGAAGAGGAAATATGCGTGATGTGTATCTCTTAAGAGAACTTGCTAGTAGCGTTAAATATAGATTAAGCCAAAGTCATAACATAATGGAAGAAATAATTGATAGATTCTATAGTGAAATAGAAGAACATATAGAAGAAAATAGATGCTATTCATCACAATGCAATCATCTTATAAAATTGACTATAACAGATAAATGTATTGGATGTGGTTCATGTAAAAGAGCTTGCCCTGTAGATTGTATTGAGGGTGAACTTAAAAAACATCATCATATAGATTACACTAGGTGTACTCATTGTGGACAATGCTTAGCAGCTTGTCCTGTTAATGCAATAACCGCAGGAGATAATACATTTAAATTCCTTAGAGATCTAGCAACTCCAAATAAAGTTGTGATTACTCAAATGGCTCCTGCTGTAAGAGTAGCCATAGGTGAAGCTTTTGGATTTGAGCCTGGAAGTAATGTAGAAAATAAAATTGCTGCAGCCTTAAGAAAATTAGGAGTAGATTATGTATTTGATACAACATGGGCAGCTGATTTGACAATAATGGAAGAAGCAGCAGAGCTTCAAGAAAGGCTTGAAAAGTACTTTGCAGGAGACCCTAATGTAAAGTTACCAATACTAACATCTTGTTGCCCTGCATGGGTTAAATTTATAGAACAAAACTATGGAGATATGTTAGATGTTCCATCATCAGCGAAATCACCAATGCAGATGTTTGCAACAGTTGCAAAAGATTTATGGGGAAAAGAGCATGGGCTTGCAAGAGATCAAATTACATCAGTTGCAATTATGCCATGTATTGCAAAAAAATATGAAGCATCAAGACCAGAGTTTTCAAGAGGCCTTAATTATGATGTAGATTATGTGATTACAACTAGTGAACTTATAAAGATATTCAAAGATTCTGGTATAGATTTACAAGAGATTGCAGGTGAAGAAATTGATCAAGTTCTAGGAGAATATACAGGTGCAGGTGTTATATTTGGTAGAACAGGCGGGGTTATAGAAGCTGCTACAAGAACAGCTATAGAAAAAATGACAGGACAAAGATTGGATAATATAGAATTTGATTGTCTTAGGGGATGGGATAGCTTTAGAGCTTGTGAACTTGAGGTAGGAGATATAAAACTTAGGATAGGAGTTACTTATGGACTTAGAGAAGCCGGAAAAATGTTAGATAAAATAAGATCTGGAGAAGAATTTTTCCATGCTATAGAAATAATGGCTTGCACTGGTGGATGTGTTGGTGGTGGTGGACAACCTAAAGCTAGAAAAAGACAGGAAGTTTTAGAAAAAAGGGCAGAAGGTTTAAACTCAATAGATAGATCATTACCACTGAGAAGATCAAATGAAAATCCTGCAGTATTGGCAATATATGATAAGTATTTAGACTATCCATTAAGCCATAAAGCACATGAACTTTTGCATACTAAATACTTTGTAAAAGTAAAAAAATAAAATGATTAAATAAAAGTGTAAAAATCAGTATGATATAATATACTGATTTTTACACTTTTATCAAAATATCAAAAACTCGAGTAGATATAAGTAAAAATTATAAGTATAATTTATTAAATTAAAATAAATACTAAATCATTGAAAAATATAACTCTATTTATGTTTTAAAATTATTTAATACGGGTATAAATAACTTGTGTTAATAATTTATCAAATATTGGAGGTAACTATTATGAAAATTGTTGTTGTAGGATGCACACATGCAGGAACTGCTGCAGTTGTTAATATGAAAGAACTTTATCCAGAAAGTAAAATTACTATTTATGAAAAAAATGATAATATATCTTTTCTATCTTGTGGTATAGCGCTAAATGTTGCAAACGTTGTTACAGAAACTGAAAAATTATTTTACAATTCACCAGAGAACTTATCAGCTTCTGGTATAGTAACCAATATGAAGCACGAAGTTTTAGATATAGACTTCGATAATAAAGTTATTTTAGTTAAGAATTTATTAACTGGTGAAGAATTTAAAGATGATTACGATAAATTAGTTCTTACTTTAGGTTCATGGCCAATAGTTCCAAAATTTGAAGGTGGTCAATTAGAAAATATTGTGTTATGTAAAAACTATGATCATGCTCAAGTTATAAATAAAAAATGCAAAGATGCTAAAAATGTTGTAGTAATAGGTGCAGGATATATTGGTGTAGAACTTGCAGAGGCATTTGAAATACAAGGTAAAAATGTTACATTAATAGATGCTGAAAATAGAATAATGGCAAAGTACTTAGATAAAGAATTTACTGATAAAGCAGAGGCTGAATTTACTAAAAAAGGCGTTAAATTAGTACTTGGGCAAAAGGTTTCTAAATTTGCAGGTATTGATAATAAAGTATCAAAAGTTATTACAGATAAAGAGGAATTTGAAGCAGACTTAGTAGTACTATGTATAGGATTTGCACCTAGCACTAAATTAGTTCAAGGAAAGCTAGATACTTTACCTAATGGAGCTATAATAATAGACGATTATATGAGAACAAGTAAAAAGGATGTATTTGCAGCTGGAGATTGCTGTGTAGTTAACTTTAACCCAGCGAATGAAAAAAGATATATACCTTTAGCAACTAATGCAGTAAGAATGGGTACACTAGTTGCCAAAAATTTAATAAATCCTACTTTAAAATATATGGGAACTCAAGGAACATCAGGTATTAAAATATATGATTTATGTATAGCTTCAACTGGACTTACAGAAGAAGTCGCTAAAAATACAACAGATTTAAATGTAGGCTCAGTAATAGCTAGTGATAACTATAGACCAGAATTTATGCCAACATTTGAAGAGGCTACTATAAAATTAGTCTTTGATAAAGATACTAGAAGAGTAATTGGTGGACAAATAATATCTAAAATAGATTTAACTCAAATTATGAATACATTATCAGTAGCGATACAAAATAATATGACTATAGAAGAATTAGCTATGACAGACTTTTTCTTCCAACCTCATTTTAATAAGCCATGGAGTTTATTAAATATAGCTGCTTTAAAAGCTTTATAAAAATAAAAAACTCGAATAATTATATTATAATTATTCGAGTTTTTTATTTTATAATTTTAAAATTAAACTATATATAATAGATAATAGTTTTAATTAGTAATATAATTAAATTATAGGAATACATTACTAATATAAAGTTTAAGGATATTGGCAAAATAAAATATAAGGGTCAATAAAAAAGACATGGGTTTTAAAATTCATGTCTTAAATTTTATAAACTGCTTTATATAAATTATATAGAATACATTAAGAGAGGTATATAATATGAGTAATTTTAGATTTTCTAAATTTAAAAATAAGCTACTTAATATTCATAGAACTATAATATATAGCTATATAAAGGACCCTAAGATAAAAGGTGATATAGTTAAATATGGGAAAAGTCGCAGACAATATTATAAGGTATATAATCCAAATAGTTCAAATAATATTACTATATTTTTTATTCATGGAGGAGGATGGTGGCATGGAAATCCATCTTTATACAGTTCTGTAGGAAAATATTTTTATAAGATGGGATATTCTTCAGTTATAGTTGGATATAGATTAGCACCATTTTATAGATATCCTTCTCAAATAGAAGATGTATTTACTGCATTAAAACATTATACAGAACATACTGTGGGTGGTAATATTATAGTGTCAGGATATTCCGCGGGAGGAGAATTGTCTTCTCATTTAGTATTTGATACTGATAGACAGAAAAAATATAATATAGATAGTAATAATTTAAAAGGATTTATATCTATATCTGGTGTACTAGATTTTCTTAAATGTAAATCATCTTATTCAAAGTTTTTAATTAAAAATTATATTTATGAAAAAGAAGTTAAAGATACCAATCCGATAAACTTATTAGATAAAGAGGTTCATATACCGATTATGTGCATACATGGAGATAGTGATAGTCTTATAGACTTAGAAAATTCTATATCCTTCGTAAATAAGGTACAAAATTTAGATGAAAATACTACATTAAAAATAATAAAAAAAGCTGAACACGAAGACACTATCGATATTATTAGAGGAAATGGAAATAAATATTCTAAATATATATTGGATTTTATAGAAAATGTAGAGATTTTAAAACAAAAGGACAATTAAATCATAAAAACTTAGTAAAGTACATAAATTGTTTTACTAAGTTTTTATAATTTAAATATATAATCATTATTTTGGGAAGAATAGTAAGTAATGAAAGGATAATTAAATGAATCAAATAAATAAAAATTATTTTGTAGACAATCTTAAAGTACTGCTAATATTTTTAGTAGTATTTGGACACCTAATAGAGCGTTATATAAATACCAATGATACACTAATGGGAATGTATATGTTTATATATACATTTCATATGCCTTTGTTTATATTTATATCGGGCTTTCTTTCTAAAAATATACATAAAAGTAAAAAAATTTTCTTCAATAATTTATTAGTTCCATATATGGTTCTTAATGTTATATGGTACACCCTAGCTTACTTATATACCGGAGAAAAAAAATTACCAATAATATATCCTGGATGGACATTATGGTTTTTACTTAGTTTATTTTTCTGGAGAATATCTCTTAAATATTTAATCAAAATAAAATATATACTTCCTATAAGTTTTGCACTTGGTATAATAGTCGGATTAATCCCAAACGGATCTGTTCTATCTTTCTCAAGAACTATATTTTTCTTACCGTTTTTTTTATTAGGATATTATTGTGATTCTAATAAATTAGAAAAGCTAAATAAAATAAATGTATGGACTGCTTTACTTGGTGTAATTTTGTTTATTGTATTAGGTCTTTATATTGCAGACAAAAATATTTTAGATTATAGATTTTTATATGGATCTTATTCGTATAAGGAACTTAACATGAATATTTGGATAGGTATGGCTTATAGAATATTACTTTATATGAGTAGTATAGCCTTGAGTTCATTTATATGTATATTAACACCTACTATAAAAACATTTTATAGCAATTTAGCAAAATCTACGATGTATGTATATGTATTTCATATATATGTTGTATTAATTATTTTTTATTTAATACCAACATGGGATGAAAGTATTTTAACAAAGTGTATAATATTATTTAGTCCATTGTTTGTTACTTACTTATTATCTAGCAAAATATTTGCAAATATTTATAAGTTTATATTTTCTTATTTTCATAAATTAATAAAATAAAGTTTTAAATTAGAAAATATTAGTTATATAAAAAAGTAATAAAAGGACGCTAAATAGTGTCTTTTTATTATTTCAAAAACTATTTATTTATAGACTTTATATTTTTAAGTGACTCCATTGAGAAGAATCGCATTTTACTTAATTAAATAAAGTTAAATTTTAAAAAACTTAACTTTATAAAAAGATTAAGATACATATAGATAGCGATATATAGATATTTCAAAAACATAAGTTTATGAAATATTTTTTATAATAAATTTAATAGAAATAGGATTTTAAATCATAATTATAAAATATAATCATGAATTTCTAATATAGATTTAGTATATACTATTAAATGTAGGGGTGATAATATGTATGTATTAAACTTAGATACAAGAGAAAAAATAGAAAAATTTGATAAATATTTTTATAACACAAAAGATTCTTATGTAATGCTTAGCACTCCTAATGAGCTTAAATTATTAAAAAATATACTAAACATAGATGAAATAACTTTTAAAGACTGTCTTACATTTGATGAAAATATAAAATTAGATTTATTTGATGATTATGATTTTTTAAGTGTAAATACTTTTAATTTAGATGGAAATGATTCTATGATAGAAGAAATAAATATTTATACTTCGGATAACTATATACTAGTAGTATCTCAAGAAGAACACTATATATATTGTTTTGTAAAAACCCTTATTTTAAATAATATAAAACTAGATGATACACCACCAATTGTAAGCTTATTTAAAATAAATTATTTAATATTTAAAAATATTATAGTTCATGAGTTTGAAAATCTAGAACAAATAGAAGATATGATACTTGAAATAGAAGATGCTATGATGGATGGAAAAAAAGATGATTATATAACTCAAATAAATTATGTTCGATCAATAACTAGATCAGTAGTTAAAAATACTAGGCCTCTTTTATATATAGGAGATAGAATTATAAAAGAAAACATAAGATATTTAAAATATTCAGATGTAAAAAAATATAATCTTGAGAACTTGCAAGGGTTAGATTTTGGAATAGACAAACTATATGCATTTGCATTATCAACAAGAGAATTAGCAGATAAGCTTTTAGATATTCACTCTTCACAAGTTGCTGAAAAAACTAATAATCTAATTACTAAGCTTACAATTTTAACTGCTATAGCGGCACCTCTTACTATAATTACAGGAATTTATGGTATGAACTTTAAGTATATGCCTGAACTTGAACTTTTATATGGTTATCCTCTAATATTAGGTATTATGGTATGTATTATAGTGATAGGTATTCTTATTTTTAAATTTAATAAATTATTATAAAGGTATTTACTTAAGTAAATACCTTTTATGTATATCTATATTTATTTTAAGAGATAATCATAGTATAATCTTTTAAAATAAGGAGGACAAACATTAAATTGAATAATATAGATATTTTATTTACAGAAGCTATGACGCCTAATAAATTCATGAGAGTATGTCCAAATATTGGACATACATTAATTATAGATATTACTAAAGAAGATATTTTATCAGAAGATATGTCAGATATATATTCATGGATAAATACTTTATTAAGAGTTGAACATGCAAAACAGTGTAGAGTTAATCTATGTATACACGGATATGATAATGATAATAGGGAAGCTTATGAAATACCTGAAGTAGTTGATTATATAAAATATTTATTTAATAGAAGACCCGAATTATATTTTTTCTTAGATCTAGCTTCAAAGCGATTTGTTGTTATATGCTATGCTTCAAAAGGATATGGTTTAACTAATTCTATTCAAAAAGAAATAATACTAGATAAAAATAAAGTATTAGAATTTATAAAGAATATTACTACTAAAATAAGTATTAATAATAAATTTAATTATAGCGATGAATTATATTTATTATCAGATTTAAAATCCATAATATTATTAAAATAAAGTATATAATGAAGTAATTCTATTTATTAATACTGTAATTTATATAAATATAATTATCCTTTCTAAATTATGGTATTATATTATTATAATTTAGAAAGGATAATTGAATATGGAAAAATTATATTATACAAATCAATACATAAGAGAATTTAGTGCAGAAATAGAAGAAATATTAGAAATAAAAGATAAATATCATGTCCTGTTAGATAAAACAGCTTTTTTTCCAGGTGGAGGAGGTCAGTTTTGTGATTTAGGAATGGTCGATGTTCATAACGTATTAGATGTTTACGAAAAGGATAATAAAGTTTATCATATTTTAGATAAAAAACCTATAAAAATACATAAAGTAAAATGCAAAATAGATTGGGATAGAAGAGAAGATGGAATGCACCAACATTTTGGACAACATGTATTATCTGGAAGTTTTTATAAGTTATTTAATGCTAATACAAGTGCTTTTCATTTGGGGAAAGATGTAAGCACAGTAGATATCAATGGCCACCTAACTGAGGAACAAATAAAAGCTGCAGAGCTATATGCTAATGAGGTGATAAGCCAAGATATTAAAGTAGAAACATTGATACCATCTAGAAAAGAACTTAAAAAAATATGGATAAGAAGAGATTTACCTGAAACAGCTGATGAAATAAGAATTATTAAAATAGGAGATTTAGATTCTAATGCTTGTTGTGGTGTTCATCCAAAATCAACGCTAGACCTTAAAATGATAAAAATAAAAAGATGGGAAAAAAATAAAGGAGCTACTAGAATAGAATTTTTAGCAGGCAAGAGAGCTATTAACTATTCCTTACAAAGAGATAGCTACTTAACTGATATATGCAGATATTTAAGTTCAAATGAAGATGAGTCTATAAATAGTATAAAAAAATTAAAAGAAAAAATTGAAGAAAGTATAAACTCTAATAGAAAACTTGAAGAAGCTTTAGCTAACTATGAAATTCAAGATATGATAAAATCTAGTAAAAATATAAAAAATATATCTGTAGTTAACAAAATTTATACTAATGAAAACTTAAAATATGTATCTAAAGTAGCTGCAAAAATAACAGAAGAAGAAAATACAATTGCTCTCATTGCATTAAAGAACGATGATAAAGTAAATGTAGTTTTTGCAGCAGCTAAAAACTTAACAAATATAAATATGAATAATTTATTAAAAGATGCTCTTACCTTAGTAGATGGAAGAGGAGGAGGAAGCCTTTATCTAGCTCAAGGAGGAGGAAAGAATAATGGTAATTTAGAGTCTGCTTTAGATTATGCATTTTCTAAGTTAGAAAAATCTATATAGATACTTATAATAATAAAAATAGCTTATACAAAGAATAGTGAATTAATTTAAGTTTACTAATTTTATGTAGGCTATTTTTTACTATATAATTAATTTTACCTTTTTGTTCATAAAAACTACATGCCAACTTTTTACAAAAGAAAACAATGCTAATTATTTATAAATAACAATAACTTACAATAGATAAGTTTACATAATTTTATTATTTTAAACCAATTATTAGAATTATAATTAGTTTCTTTTAAAATTGATTTAAATCAATTTTAAGCGATTTTATGTTTTCATAATGGAATAATATTATAAAAATTCTTTATACGCCTTAAAACTAAAATTTTTACATTGATATTTTTAAAATTTTTTAAAATTTCAAATATTATGATACAATTATAAATACAAAATAGTGGAGGTAAGAATGTTTATAAATACTTATGACAATGTAAAATTATATGTAAATGAAAAGGGTAGTGGAATTCCTTGTATTTATATACATGGAGGTCCTGGTTCTTGGAGTAAAGATTTTGAATTATTTTGTGGAATACATTTAGAAAAAATATTAAGAATGATATACCTAGATCAAAGAGGATGTGGAAGATCTGGAGGAGATGAAGGTACAAGTTATTCTATTGATAATTTAGTAAAAGATATTGAAATAATAAGAAAAAAATTAAATCTTGATAAAGTTATTTTATTATCGCATTCTTTTGGAGGTATAATAGCTGCAAATTATGCTTATAAATATCCTCAATATATAAAAGGTCTTATATTATTAAATTCAACCCTTAATTTAGAGGATTCTCTTTTTAGTCAAATTGAATACGGATGTAATTTACTGAATTATGATTTAAATAAATATGCAGGTTATTCTGTAATAAGAAATTGGCAAAAAGTAGCATCTGAGCTTATTCAAAAGGATTTATATTATAAACTTCAATATAAAGAATATAAAAACTTCTCAAGAATGAAAAAAATAGATGAAGATTTTATAAATTGTTCTATGTCGAAGCAAGCTTTTTATAATAAAGAGTACTTTAAAAATTATTATGATATTACTTCTGATATAAAAGTAAAGACTCTTATAATTTATGGAGATGAAGATTATGCAATAGGAGTCAATCATTATCTTAACTTTAAATTTGAAAATTATATATTAAAAAATATAAAAGGTAAACATACCCCTTATTTAGAAAATACTTTTGAAGTAGTGCAAATTATTAATAGATTTATATTAAAATTATAAATCTATACCCATGTAGCCAGTGTTAACATAATTAAATTATTTTAACACTGGCTACATGAGCATATAAAATATAAATTTTTTTAAAATTTGTAATTATGTATATTATTATTTTGTGGTTTTATTAATTTACTTATTTATTACAAACTCAAATTTATGTTTGAAGTATTTTAGTTTACATAATTTAATTATAGAAACTGTTTTTGCATTATATTTAGCCTTTTATCCATACAAATGATTATTTACACCTTTAAAAAGATTATGTATTATTTAGGTTTAATTATTCGAGAATATAAATAAAACCTCTTAAAATTCAATTTAAGAGGTTGATTTTTTCTAATTTTATCCTAATTTAAATAATTCTTCTGATATTTTATTACTCGCTTCAGAATCCATTTCTTTAAGTGCATGAGCATAAATATTTAAAGTTGTATTAATATTTGAATGTCCAACTCTTTCTGATATCACCTTGATGGGTACTTTAGAATTTATAAGTAAAGTTACATGCGAATGTCTAAGATCGTGAAATCTTATATGCTCTAAATTATTTTTATTTAGAAAACGATTGAATTTCTTACTCATAACATCTTGGGCTATCGGTTGCTCATTTTTATCAAAGAATAATAAGTTTGAAAAATTTTTAATTTCTCCTCTTAATTTAGCTTCTAATTGTTTCTTTTTATGTTCTTTTAATAATACCATTATTTCATTTGGTACTGAAATTGTTCTTTCTGAACTTTCGGTTTTTGGATTTTTTAAAATAACTGAACCATTATTTCTTACAGTTATTTTGTTTATGGTTATAGTATTTTCGCTAAAATCTATATTGTCCCATGTAAGACCTAATATTTCTGATATTCTGAGTCCTAACCCGCTGGCTAAGAATATGTGTAGTTCTAATGGTGTTCCTTTGCAAATTTTAAGTAATTTAATCATATTTTCTTTATTATATATGTTGTTTTTAAATTTTCTAATTCTAGGAATTTCTATACAATCTACTACATTTTCTCTTATTAACCTTAATCGGTAGGCTTTTTTAAGTGCTAAATTCAAAATATTTATATGTATTTTTATAGTCTGTGGTGTTAGTACTCCTACTAAATCGTCAACATAATTTTGTATATGTATAGGTTTTAGATCTTCTAATTTATAGTTTCCTAGCAAGGGTATTAGGTATTTTTTGCAAATTCTAAGGTAGCAATTATAAGTTGTTATTGATAAGTTAATTTTATATTTTTCTAAAAAGTCAATTAAAAAAGATTCAACATTTATGGTATTTGGTAGAGCTAGTTCATCATTAAAAATGCTATCTTTTAACTCGTTTAATTTCTTAGAAGCGTCTCTTTTTTTCTCGAAAGATCCCATATTCTTTTGCACTTTTTTACCGTTTTCTTTATCTTTATATTCTAAATAAACTATATAGTTTTTACTTCTTTTTCTTATAAATGCGAAACTCATTATATTCCTCCAATATATTACAATTATATATTTATTATATCATAATTATATAAATAAAAAATAAAAATATCTGACATAATACTGACATAAATTATACATTTTTGCATAAATACGTTGAAAATACTAGGTTTTATATTTTTGGCATAAAAGTATATATTTTATGTCTTTTACGAACCGTTGTTAATTGTATAGCATAAATTATATAGATAATATATATACAATTTATTAAAGGGGACATAAGTATGTATGACTCTAAATATAGTAATATGAAAATATTAGAAACGAAACGATGTATTTTAAGACCAGCAACATTAAATGACTCTAAAGATTTATTTAATTATTATAAAGAAGATATTGTTGTAAAATATCTTCCATTTAAAAAACACAAAAGCATAAAAGATACAGAAAGATTTATAAAACTTTTTTTCTTTAAAAATTATAATGAAGGTAAAATAGGACACTATGTAATTGTTTTAAAAAGAGAAAATAGAGTAATAGGTAATGTTGGATTTAATAATATATATCTAAATTCAAAAGAAGGCGAAATAGGGATATGCATAAATCCAAATTATTGGGGTGAAAATTTATCTACAGAGCTAGCGTTTGAAATGTTGAGATACGGCTTTGAAGATTTAAATTTAAATAAAATTATAGCTATTACATTTGAAGATAATAAATACTCTAGAAAACCATTAGAAGTTTTAGGATTCAATTACATCGGGAAATTTAGAAAAAAATTCCCTTCTAACAAATTCGGAACATATACCGTCTGCCACAGATTCCAAATGCTTAAAAGTGATTATATAAAAAAGGGATGATTCTATTTGTGTGAAAAAAATAATGATAATTGGATAAGTAAAAATCTAAAGCATGCTATAGCTAAATCATGTAATAAAGAACCATATCAAATAACTAAAGATTATTTAAGAACATTAAGAGAAATAGATTTATCAGATAAAGGAATATATGATTTAACAGGAATACAATACGCTATTAATTTAAACAATCTTAGTTTAAATAAAAATGAAATTGTAGATGCTAATTTATTAACTGCATTGACTAGATTAAGCAACTTGGAACTTAGTGAAAATAGAATAGAAGATATTTCCTTTCTAAATAGCTTAAAAAGGCTTAAAAGCATAGGGCTAGATAGTAATAATATATCTAAAGTTCCAAATCTTGAAAATTTAAGATATTTAAATTTTATAAATATATCAGATAATAAAATAAGTGATTTATCTTTTATAGAAAATTTAGATCGCAAAAATGTAAAAGTAATAGCTAGTGAACAATTAATTTTATTAGATGCTATATCAATAGGCTTTGGAGAAGATATTACTTTTACAACTCCAATACGATGGGATAAAGAAACCGATGTGTTATTTGATAATATACAAATTACAGGTAAATACGATAATATAAAAACAGATAAAAGACCTTCTTTACTATATTCTATATCTAAGATTATAGTAAAGAATATTTGCTCAGATTGTTTAATAAAGGCTGAATTCTATCATGAAGTATCATTTTAAAATCAGGAACTTTAAGCGGGATAATAATTCAACCTATATTAATTAAGAATAAATAAAAAAGTGGCTTAAGCCACTTTTTTATTTAAGCACTACCATTTTTCAAGTCTTTAAATCCTTCTCCTAGTACTTCATGTACAGTACTGACTATTATAAAAGCATTCGGATCCGTAGCTTTAACCAATTTTTTTAGATATACTTCTTGATTTCTAGATATAATAACAAGTAAAACTTGTTTTTTATCATCAGTATATCCACCTCTACCATCAAGTATAGTTAAACCCCTGTCTAATTCATTAGTTATAACTTCTCTTAATTCATCAGATTTATTAGAAATTATCATAAATTCTTTAGAAAAATCGAAACCTTCCATTATAGCATCTGCAACTTTAACTATTACATAAAGTGATATCGCAGAGTATAGCGCAGTTTCTATATTTTTATTTGCAATACCCGAAGATATAACTACGACCCCATCTAAACACATCATAAATTTAGTTGCCTTTATACCAGGAAATTTTTTACTTAATATTAAAGCTATTAAGTCAGTTCCCCCTGTAGAACCATCAACCCTAAATACAATACCAATACCTAATCCTACTAAAATTGCACCTGATATAGAAGATAATAAAAGATCATTTGTTGGTAAAATTTCAGACAAAGATGAAGTTATATTTATTATAAAAGAAAATAACACTGTTCCAATTAATGTTTTTATAGAGTTTTTACTTCCAAGTATCTTAAAAGCTAATACTACTAAAGGAATACCTATAATTAACATTATATTAGATACAGATATACCTGTAACCTTATTAAGTACTACAGACATACCACTAAGGCCTCCAGGAGCAATCGTATAAGGTTTTAAAAACATATTAATACCAATGCTCATAGATATACATCCCACTAATAAACCAAGACCTTCTGTCAAAATAGTCGAAAGTTTAGTTTCGCCTTTTTTCATATTTTATCATACCCTCCCTAAGTTGTTATAACTTGCATAAGCTCATTACAGAATAATATTATAGCATAAAAATATTATATAAACTAAAAAAATAAGTTAGTTATATTAAAACTAATTATGTTTACAATATAAGTAACAAGGGTAAAATATGAATACATTAAAAATAGATATAATAATAGTAATTATATACATTTTATGATAAATTTAGTATTATTAGTAAAAATCAATTGATTATATATATCATTAAAGTATATAATATATATGAATTTAACAAAATTTGAAAGGGAGCGATTAGTATGAAGATCACATTACCAGAAACAGCGATTAATACTTTAAAAGATATTTTAAAGGACAACCAAGGTAAACCTACAGGAATAAGAGTTTACTTTGCAGGTAATGGATGTAGCGGCCCATCATTTGGTATAGCTTTAGATGAGCAAAAGGCTGACGATTTAGAATATGATATTGAAGGTTTACATTTTATAATGAGTAACGAAGACTATACTACATATGGAGATATAGTTATAGAAGATACTGGTTATGGATTTATGATTAGAGCTGAAAATATCCAACCTGGTGGAGGATGCGGCGGCGGATGCTCTGGATGCGGGCACTAAAATTATTAATTCACAATTAAATAAGCTTTAGAATTTATCTAAAGCTTATTTAATATAAATATATAACTTGAAAGGAAATGATTAAATGAAGGTTACTTTACCACAAACAGCTATTGATACGCTAAAAGATATCTTAAAAGATAATCAAGATAGACCTAAGAATATAAGAGTTTATTTCGCAGGTATAGGCTGAGGCGGTCCATCATTTGGAATTGCTCTGGATGAGCAAAAGGCTGACGATTTAGAATATAATGTAGAAGGTTTACATTTTATAATGAGTAATGAAGACTATACTAAATATGGAAATATAGCTATAGAAGATACTGGTTATGGATTTAAAGTAGGACCAGAAAATATGCAAGATGACGGAGGATGCGGCGGAGGATGCTCTGGCTGTGGACAATAAAAAATAAAGAGTGTTAGCTTAAAGCTAATACTCTTTATTTTTTTCTAAAGTTAGGTATAATTATACTTTAATAAATTATAAGGAGTACTAATATGAGAAGACGAAAAATAAAAGGTGCAGATGAGAAGCTATTAAGTTATAAAGATTACGTTCTTAGGGATGATATAGATAAACTTAAGGGAAAATGGAATTTTAAGTTTAATAATAATAATCCGATATATGTAGAATTTGGTACTGGGCGTGGAAAATTTATAACTACTCTCGCTAAGCAAAATCCGGATGTAAATTATATAGCTTTTGAAATAAAGGAAGAAGTTCTTATAAAAGGTGTAGAAAAAGCTAAGGAATTGGGTTTAAATAATATTTTATTTGCTTGGGCTAATGTATCTAATATATTAGATTACTTTGAAGAAAATGAATTGAGTAGAGTATATGTTAACTTCTGTGATCCATGGCCAAAAACTAGATGGGCTAAGAGAAGACTAACTCATACTAATTTTTTAAATAAATATAAGATCTTGCTTAAAGATGATGGAGAACTTCATTTTAAGACGGACAACGAAGGATTGTTTGAATTCAGTTTAAATGAAATATCATCTAACGACTGGATTTTAAAAAATATATCTTTAAATTTAGCTAATAGTGATTTTGAAAATGTTACGACTGAATATGAAGATAAGTTTATGTCTTATGGAATGAAAATATTCAGGTGTGAAGCTAAAATTTGTAAATAATAAAAGGTTGTGATAATTCACAACCTTTTATTATTTACAAATTTATTAAAATATACCGTTTTTTCTTTTTGTAACATATATTCCTATTAGGACTACTAATGAATATAATGAATATAACATTATTTTTATAATTTCTGTACTAACTCCAAATAGTTTTATTGACTCGTTTGATTCCGGCACTATAACTATTAATGCTGATATTAAAATAAGTATTGGATTTATAACGATTTGCTTATCAGTTCTTAAAATCATTATTTTACCAACCCAAACTATAGATAAAATAAAAAATAAAATTTTAAGCACAAATTCTATGGTGTCTAACATAATCAAAGCTCCCCTTCAGTGGATTTAATATAATTATTTCCAGATTAATCATATTTAATCAATTATAAAATAAAAACTTAATTGCTACAAATTAAATTATAATTCTTTTTATAAAAAAATAAATAGGATTGTATTAAAATGGTAACTTATAGATTAAGTTTTGAATAAATTATTCTAAAATGTATATATTATTAATATAAATAGTATATTATCTAATATTAAAAAGGGTTTTATATAGATTTATATAATTCTATAAATAATAAATTATTAAAAGGGAGATTGATATGTGCTTATATAACTATAATAATAAAATACAAACTAGTCATCCTGTAACTAACGAGGAATATGAATTGCTTAATAAAATATATCAATGTATAGCATCTAATGATAATGAAAACGCTAAACTATTAACTTCTCAATTAATAGATTTACAATCTTCAAAAGAAAGTATAGATGCATTACAAGATGCTATTAATAATTTACATTAAAAAAGCTTCTTATTATAGAAGCTTTTTTAATGTAAATTATTAATTTAAAAGAAATATTTGGACCTTAAGTTGCATAAGAATGTTATATATATACTTTAGGGGTGATACGATGAATTTAAGGTTCACAAATTGGTATACACAAGCATTAGGTGCAACTCTCGGAATAATTGCTTGTGTATATGCATATTTAAATGGTTTTATGTTTGTATATGGTAATATAGGTAATTATTTTGATTTTCTAGGGTTTGATGGTATTATTTCTAGTTATACCTTAACACCTTTATGTATCCTAACTTTAGTACTAGCTATTATAAAAGCTTATAAGCCAAATAAAAAAATTTTTAATATTCAACTAGAGAATATAAATATATTTTTTATTGTTGCTACAGTAATAGTAGGATTTATGGGTGCTAAAATATACTTCGCTATACCAGCTATACTCATAACTTTTAATTTATTTAGCTATAAATTTGAGGGTAAAATTTTTAAGGTTGAAAGTTTAGAAGATGATTTAACTGAAAAAAATGGCGATTTTGACGAGCAAGAACAAATGTTCGCGGTAGATAAAATGGTCATTTCAGATGAACGTAATGATTTATCCATTAATTTAGAAACTACTATTGAAAGTAAAGCAATTGAAAGAAATATTAGACTAGCTATAGCAAAGAAAGAAATGGCTATAGATTTATTAGATAAGAATGCTAATATTGATTTTATTACAGAAATAACTGGATTAAAAGTAAATGAAATAGAAGAAATTAGAGAAGAAATTAGAAATTAAGTTGAAATTTGAAAATTTAATATCTATAATTATCTCAAAGATATTAAAGTAATTCGTTTTGATTATAGCATCAATAGCTTATCAATAGCTCTGTTAGTTGAGTTGCTTTATAAAAGTGTTGATGAAATTATCAACACTTTTTTTATTGTAGAAATACATAATGCAGGGGAGTGGGAAATTTTGTTTACAAAATTATTTTTTGTGATATAATATTAGTACCAGGTAATAATACAAGGGGGTAACACAAATGAATATAAATGAAATTAAAGATTTATTAAAAATTATAGACCAAACTAATTTAGAATATGTGAAACTTGAAAATGGTGAATTAAAACTTGAAGTATCAAAACAAGTTAATTCTATAAATCAAAATTCTTTATGTGTAAAAAAAGACTTTAAAGAAGATATAACACCTAAAATATATGAAAATATTGAGCAAAATATTAATAGGAACATTGATAATGATAATTTAGTCACAATAGAAGCTCCTTTGATGGGAACTTATTATTCATCTCCAAGCCCTGAAGCAGATAACTTCGTAAAGGTAGGAGATATGGTACGTGAAGGTGATACTTTATGTATTCTTGAAGCTATGAAACTTATGAATGAAATTACAAGTGATATAGATGGTGAAATAGTAGAAGTTTTAGCAAGAAATGAAGAATTAGTGGAGTATAACCAACCTCTATTTAAAATAAAACCATTATAGGTAGGAGGTATTTAATATGATAAAGAAGATACTAGTAGCAAATAGAGGAGATATAGCTGTTAGAATAATTAGAACCTGTAAAGAACTAGATATAAAAACAGTAGCTATATACTCTGATGTTGACAAAGATTGTTTTCATAGATATATAGCAGATGAATCTATATGCATAGGACCAAATAATATAAGTAAAAGTTATAACAACATAGATAACATAATATATCTTGCTCTTAAACTTAATTGTGATGCAATACATCCAGGATTTGGTTTTTTATCTGAAAATGCAGAGTTTGCTAAAAAATGCAAAGATAATGGAATTACATTAATAGGTCCTAAAACAGATCAAATGATTTTAATGGGTGATAAATCTAAAGCTCGTGAAACTATGATGGAGCTAGACATACCTGTTGTTCCTGGATCAGATGGAGTTTTAAAAAGTAAAGAAGAAGCTTTATCTTTTGCTAATAAAATTGGTTATCCAGTTATAATAAAAGCGTCTAACGGTGGTGGTGGAAAGGGTATGAGAATCGTTACTTGTGAAGAAGAGTTATTTACAAGCTTTGATATGGCAAGTTCTGAAGCTTTAGCAGCTTTTTCAAGCAGTGATCTATATATGGAAAAATTTATAGAAAACCCTAGACATATAGAGGTACAAGTATTTGGAGATGCTTTTGGAAATGTCATACATTTAGGCGGAAGAGACTGTTCTATGCAAAGACGTAATCAAAAAGTTTTAGAAGAGTCTCTTAGTAACTACTTAAATGAAGATGAAAAGAAACATTTATATAAAACAGCTGTAAATATTGTGAAAGGAATAGGTTATTTAGGAGCTGGAACAATCGAGTTTATAGTAGATAAAAATAAAAAGTTTTACTTTATAGAAATGAACACAAGAATACAGGTTGAGCATCCGGTTACAGAGATGATCACAGGAATAGATCTTATAGGACTCCAAATTTTAATTGCAAATAATCAAGCAATACCTTTTAAACAAAATGATATTATGTTTAGAGGTCATGCTATTGAGTGTAGAATAAATGCTGAAAATCCATATTTAGATTTTAAGCCTTGCCCAGGTAAAATAGAATCAGTAAACATACCTGGAGGTTTTGGAGTTAGATTTGATACATTTATATACACAGGATATACAATACCGCCTATTTATGATTCTATGATAGGAAAGCTTATATGCTGGGCTGAGGATAGAGAACAGTGCATAAAAAAAATGAATAGAGCTTTAGATGAAATAATAATAGAAGGTATAGATACAAATATAGAGTTTCAAAAAACGCTTATAAGTTGCACTAAATTTAGAGAAGATACACACCATACTAAATTTATAGAAAAAGAGTTTATATTAGAAGCAGCTATTACAGTATAAATTAAATGTATAGATTTTTAAATTATATACATTTCTAAAGGGAGTTAATAAATTATGATAAAGAAGTTTTTGTCGCCAAAAGAATCTAAATACGTTACAGTTCCTTTAAATAATAATTTTAAAGAAAATAGCGTAGATGATAGATTTTGGATTTATTGTAAAGGATGTAATGATCATGTATTTAAAAAAGATATAGAAGAAAATTTAAATATATGTCCAAAGTGCTCAAGACATTATAAGTTTAAAGCTCGTGATAGAGTAAATCTATTATCAGATAAGGGAAGCTTTAATGAATTTCAATTTGATGTAGATATTCAAGATCCATTAAAATTTCCAAAGTATATAGATAAGTTAAGCTTATACAAAGAAAAAACTAAAGAAGATGAAGCGGTTATTTCTGGAGTTTGTGAAATTAATAAAATTAAAAGTGTAATATGTGTAATGAATCCTGATTTTATGATGGGAAGTATGGGGTCTATAGTTGGAGATAAGATTACATATTCTATAGAGTATGCAGCTGATAATAACCTGCCTATAATCATTTGTAGTGCATCAGGAGGAGCTAGAATGCAAGAAGGTATGGTTTCTCTTATACAGATGGTAAAAACATCTCAAGCTCTTTCTAAATTAGAAAAAAAATCTTTACCGTATATCTCTGTACTAACAGACCCTACTACAGGAGGTGTTACAGCAAGTTTTGCAATGCTTGGAGATATTATAATTTCAGAACCAAATACTTTAATTGGTTTCGCAGGTCCAAGAGTAATAGAACAAACTATAAATCAAAAACTTCCAGAAGGTTTTCAAACATCTGAGTTTTTATTAGAACATGGTTTTATTGATATGATAGTAAATAGAGTAGAGATGAAAGAAACAATATATAAAATTTTATCGCTACATTTATAATATAAGATATTAAAATCTACCTTGATAAGGAGGAAATAAGTTGCCTACATTAACTCTTGATGTAAAAGATAAGATATATAATCTAGAAGAAGATATAAAAAAACTTAGATTTATATCCAAATCTAATGATATAGATTTAAGTGATAAAATAAAAAGCTTAGAAGATAAATTACTTAAAATTAAAAGTGAAATTAAAGCAGAACTTTCACCATATGAAAAAGTAGTTTTAAGTAGAGATATTAAAAGACCTACTACAAAAGACTACATTAATAATATTTGTTCTGACTTTTTTGAACTTCATGGAGATAGATTATACAAAGATGATCCATCTATCATTGCTGGAATTGGTAAGATAGATAGATTTAATGTTACCATAGTAGGTCATCAAAAAGGAAATGACGTTAAAGAAAATATAAAAAGAAACTTTGGAATGCCACACCCAGAAGGATATCGAAAAGCACTTAGACTTATGAAACAAGCTGAAAAATTTAATAGGCCTATTATAACTTTCATAGATACACCAGGAGCATTTTGTGGTTTAGAAGCTGAGAAGCGTGGTCAAGGTGAAGCAATTGCTAAAAATTTACTTGAGATGAGTAAATTGTCTGTTCCAATAATTTGTTTTGTTATTGGAGAAGGGGGAAGTGGAGGAGCTTTAGGAATCGGAGTAGGTAATGAAGTCTGCATGTTAGAACATTCAGTTTATTCTGTAATATCCCCTGAAGGTTTATCTAGCATTCTATTTAAAGATGCATCTAAATCAAAAGAGGCAAGTGAAGTAATGAAGCTTACTAGTAAAGACTTGTATGATCTTGAAATAATTGATAAAATCATTAAAGAGCCTTTTGATGGAGCTCAGGATAGTGTAGAGTCTGTATCAAAAGATATAAAGAAATTTATCATAGATAGATTGAATCACTATGAAAAGCTTAGTAAAGAAGAAATAATCGAATTAAGATATAATAAGTTTAGAAAAATAGGAAAATGCCTATCATAAAATACAAAAGCACAAGGGAATTTAAAGTAGCATCTTAAATTCTTTTTGTGCTTTTATATTTTTAATAAATTTAACTAAATATTAACATTAATAGTTTACATCCTATTGGTTAATCTAAATATAAGATAACATTATAATAGGAGGGTATGTTATGCAATTAAGAAGAGCCGCAGAAATAGTTAACTCAAAAGATGAGAATGTTATAGTTTATTATAAACAAAATCCAGTAACTATAGAAAGTGTTGATAATAACATAGGTACAGTTTATGTAAAATCTTTACATGGAGATACTAGATTTGAAGTTGATTTAGAACAATTAAGTGAAATATATAAATAGTTCTAACTTATAATATAGTTAAAAAAATATTAGAAATTAGAATAAAATGTAAAAATATACCTAATATCTAAATATGCATGCATGAATCATATATTAGGTATATTTTTTATATTTATAATATCTAAATATGCATGCATATAGCAAATAAAGTAGTAGTAAACTCATAATAAATATTTCTAGATATAGCTATTTTAATTTAAAATATAACTAGTCTTTAAATGTATATTTAGGGAATAGTTTTATTAAAATAAAAAATAATCCTCCTTATACATATATAATTATATATTCTTTTATATGTACATTACTTTATATCTTTAATATTTACTCTTTTTGTATAACTCTTCATATTTATATTTTGAATACAATTATTAATTTATATGTTTATGTTTACACAGGTTAATAATTCAATTATATATAATCTAAAATATTATAATAATTTATTTTTAACTACTTCATAACTATTTAAAAGTGACATTTTATTCAATAAAATATCATCATATGCTAACTCTACTAAGAAAATTTAGGAAAATAAATTTTAAGGTATAGTTGAAACCATATAACCTATATGATATTTTATACTTATAAAAAGTTATACTTGGAGGTACATCTTGAGTGATAAAAAAATTATAAAAATACATAATAAATCTGATAAACCCGATAACATTGTTATTCGCGATAATAACACTATCGAAAGGTCCATAGCCATTGAAAATAGTCTTCCTAAATTTATGAAAGACTATTGTATATATTTAAAAGGATCTGTAGCTGTTTCTACTAGGCTCGCTTATTTAGAGGATATTAATTTCTTTTGTTCTTATTTAATAGAAATGCAAGAATTAACTATAGCTAAAGAAATAAAGGATATTACTCAAAAAGAGTTTAATAATATTAAAGCTAGAGATATAAATCTATTTTTAGGTGACTATTGTTCTAGATACTATAAGCAAACAGAAAAAAATACATTAATTTTTGAAAATAATAACCGTGCATTAGCTAGAAAAAAATCATCTATCTCTACCCTTTTTAAATTTCTTTATAGAAATGATCAGCTAGATAATAATATAACTGATGGCTTTAATCCTATTAAGCTTCCAAAGCCTCAACCTGATGCTATAAAACGCCTTGAAATTGATGAAGTTGCAAAGATGTTAGATGCTGTTGAAAGTGGCGAAGGTTTAACAGATAAAGAAAAGGTCTACTGGAAAAAGACTAAGCTTAGAGATAAAGCTATATTAGCTTTATTTGTTACTTATGGGTTAAGACTTAATGAGCTTCGTGAGCTTAATATTTCATCATTTAATTTTTCTAGAGGTGAATTTAAAATTTATAGAAAAAGAGGTAAAGAAGTTTTAATGCCTATTAACCATACATGTGAATTAGTTGTTAAAGATTATATATATAACGAACGACCTCAAAGTGAAATTCTTAGTGAGGAAAATAAAGACGCTCTATTCTTATCATTACAAAATAAACGCCTTAATCCAAAGGCTATTAGACAATTAGTAAAAAAGTATACATCTATTTCTATGGATACATCAAGAGATAGCGGTTATAGCCCTCATAAGCTTCGTGCTACAGCTGCAACTAGCTTAATTCAAAATGGATTTTCTATTTATGATGTTCAAAATTTACTTGACCATGATAATGTAACTACTACTCAACTATATGCTGCTCATAAAAAACATGTTAAACGTGATATAGTAAACAATTTTGAATGGATTGATGATAATGATCAAAATACTAATGAAATAGATATAAAAATTGAAGATAACATATAATATTTCAATTCCGAGAACAAACGTTTGTATAAAAAAACTTATTGTGCTACAATATAGGTATATTATATTAATAAGGTATTCATCTACTCTTATTAAACTACATTAAGTTTAGAAAGGAGTGATTTTATGTATTTAGATTTAAGTAGCAAACAAGTGGCTATATTAGAATTTATTAAAGAGCAAATAGCGCTAAAAGGTTATCCGCCTTCAGTTCGTGAAATGTGCGTTGCAGTTGGTCTTAAATCAACGTCAACAGTTCACTCTCATATGAATAAATTAGAAAAATTAGGATATATAAGACGTGATCCAACTAAGCCAAGGGCTATAGAGGTGCTAGACACTAATAAATTAGATTCTGAAAATGGCCTTAACCAAGAAATACTTCATTTACCTTTAGTAGGACAAGTAACAGCAGGTACTCCAATATTAGCTAGACAGAATATAGAAGAGTACATTCCTCTTCCAGTGAATTTAGTTAAAGGAACTGATAACTTTGTATTAAAAGTTAAAGGTGATAGTATGATAAATGCAGGTATATTAAATGGTGACTATGTCGTAGTTGATAAAAAATCTACTGCATCTAATTCTCAAATAGTAGTAGCACTTATACATAATGAATACGCTACTGTTAAAAGATTCTTTAAAGAAGATAATGTAATAAAACTTAAGCCTGAAAATGATTTTATGGAGCCTATGATCTTAAATTCTAAAGATGTTGAATTAGTAGGTATCGTAACAGGTGTGTTTAGAGTAATATAAAAAAGATATGGATATCCATATCTTTTTATTTCTTATGTATTCCTATAACTATTTAAAAACCGTAAACATGTAGCTTAACATAAAAGCTGATATTCCAGCAAATATAAAAGTACTCCCTGCATGTTTAGATTTTTCTAAATCTTCTATTTGTTTATTTGTTAAATTTTCTTTCTTTATAGAAACTTTATATGAAGTTCTTAAAATAATTC
>NZ_JAFFPK010000108.1 GCF_017590215.1 Clostridium sp. CCUG 7971 | reverse complement strand
AAATAAATAGCATACTTACTAAATATATTAAAATATAATTTGTTAATTATATTTTAATATATTTAGTAAGTTAATGATACTTATTTTCTTATTGATGATATCATTATATAAAAATATATAATATTTTTTTAGTTAATAAGTATGAAATTTATATAATAAAGACAAAGTTTACTATAATAAAGTTTACTATATAGGAGGATAAATTATGAAGCATGAATGGAGAAAAAAGGAGAAGTTATATTATATTCCAAAGACTAAGGCGGAACTGGTAAATATCGAAAGTATGAAATTTATCCAAATAAAAGGAGAAGGCAATCCAAATGAAGAAGCTTTTTCTGAAGTAGTAGGAGCTTTGTACTCAGTTGCATATACTATAAAAATGATGCCTAGAAATAATGTTGAAATACCTAGATATTTTGAGTATGTAGTTTATCCATTAGAAGGTCTATGGGATTTAAAAGAAGAGGCTAGGAATAAAGATAGTTTCGATAAAAGTGAACTAATTTATACTATAATGATAAGACAACCTGAATTTGTAACAGAGGATATATTTAAAGATGCAATAAAAATTGTTAAAAGGAAAAAGCCAAATAAATTGTTAGATAAAGTTGAGTTTTCAACTATAGAAGATGGTCTATGTGTTCAAATGATGCATATAGGGCATTTTGATGAAGAAGAAAAGACATTTAAAGTTATGAAAAAATATTGTGAAGAGAATAATTTAGCACTAAGAAGTAAGGTACATAGAGAAATATATATTTCAGATTTTAGAAAAACTGAACAATCAAAACTAAAGACAGTTCTTCGTTATATGGTTGAGAAAGGATAAATATACAAAATATAATCATATATTTAAGAATGATTAGTTCATATTTTTTTTATTTAACCATATAAAATTAATAAAGGTTAATTTTATATGGAGGAGATATGTGTACTCTAGATATTAAAATAAAAGAAATGAAGAAGCATTTAATGGACAAAGACATAAGTAAAATTAAAAAGCTTAAATTAAGTACAAAGTATGATAATCTAGATTTAGAAAGCACAAATTTATTAAATGAATATGAATACTATATAAAATTAATAAAAAAAAAAAAAAAGTATATAAAATCAAATAAAAGTAAATATATTATATTAGATATAAAAGAAGATAAAAATAAATTTTTAGTAGGAATATTAAATATTATTGATTTTAATTCAAAAGATATAGGAATACAAATGGATATAATCTTACTAACTGGAAGTTTAAATAAAGCTCATATGGACTGTACATGTTATAAGATAAATGATTATTCAATGCTTTATATAAATAATTTTAAATCAAGAATAAGCAATAGAGGATATGGAAGCATTCTACTTTCTAATTTAGATTTTAATATAAAAGAGATAAATAATGTTTTAAATAAGTATAGTCTAAAAGAAATAAAGCTAGTAGAAGGCTTAGTAGTAGCTGATAAAAATATAATTGAAGAAAATGATTTAATAAATTTATATAAAAAATATGGATTTGAAGTAGATAAATACAATAGGATGCATAAAAATATAAAATGAAAATTGTTAGTAAAGATTTAGATAAAAGTAAATTTTAATAATATAGAATGACTCCTCCTAAGTAGTAAATTACTATAAGTGAGGAGTTATTTTTCATAAATATAAATTTTTAATTTACAAAAGTATTATAATATATAAGTAGAAATTTTTAAGGAGGCTTTGGATGAATATATTAGATAATCATGTGCACACACATTTTTCAAGTGATGCTAAAGATAATATGGGAGATGTAATAAAAAGAGCTATAAATATAGGGGTTAAACATTTAACATTTACAGACCATTTAGAGTATCGTGATACTGGATTTAGCTTAGACTGTAATGAGTACGTTAAGCAAATACAAAAATATAAAGAAAAATATAAAAAAGATATAGAAATATTAATAGGTATAGAGGTTGGGTATCAAAGTTATATAAAGGATAAAATAGAGGATGTATTAAATTCAAATCCTTTTGATTTTGTATTATGCTCAACTCATAGAGTAGATAAACAAAGATTAGTTCAATCGGAATTTTTTAATGGATTAAGTAAAGAGGAAGCTTATACAAAATACTTTGAAAGTATAATAAAAACTACTAAAGAATTTAACGACTATGATACCTATGGTCACCTAGACTATATAATAAGATATGGAAAGTATGAAGATAATAAAATAATTTATAATGATTATAAAGATGTATTAGATAATTTATTAAAAAGTATAATTGATTCAGGAAAAGGAATCGAAATAAATACATCTGGTTATAGATATAATTTAAATGCAACACATCCTAAAATTGATATATTAAAAAGATACAAAGAACTTGGTGGAAAAATAATTACTCTAGGATCTGATGCTCATAGAGCTGTTGATGTATGTAGAGACTTTGATAAGTCTTATGCTATTTTAGAATCTCTAGGATTTAAATATGTATGTTTATATAGAGAAAGAAAGGCTGAGTTTTTAACTCTTAATAAAGATATTATATATAGCTTATAAATCGCTATATTAAATTAAAATCGGATTGAAATGAATCATGAATTTATATTTTTTATATAAAACTATTTGTTAACTAATGTATATGTTCTATTTTTAATAAACGTTTTATATTATAGTTATATAGAGCAAGTACACATATAAAAATAAAAGCTTTATAATATAATCAATAAAAAGACAAGGAGATTATTATGAATATACTTATAACAAACGACGATGGAATAAGAGCGGATGGGATAATAGAACTAGCTAAAGAACTATCAACTATAGGAAATGTTTATGTAGTGGCACCAGAAAGTCAAAAAAGTGCAACAGGACATGCTATAACAATACATAATCCAATAATGGTAAATGATGAATTTATAGATGAAAACATAAAAGCGTACTCAATATCTGGAACACCAGCAGACTGCGTTAAAGTTGGAATAGAAGCACTATTTAAAGATATTAATATAGATTTAGTCTTAAGTGGAATAAATAATGGTCCTAATTTAGGAACGGATGTAGTTTATTCTGGAACAGTATCAGCAGCAATAGAAGGTCTCATTCAAAATAAGCCATCAATAGCTGTATCTTATGATGATTTTAATATAGAAAAAGAGGTTTATAGAAAATCAGCTAAGTATGTAGTAACCTTAATAAACAGTATAAAAGATAAATTAGAACTTTTAGATGACTGTGTATTAAATATGAACATACCAAAGACTGAAGTAAAAGGATTTAAGGTAACTAAGTTAGGTGAAAGAAAGTATGATAATGTAATAGAAGATAGATTTAGTCCACGTGGAAAAAGATATGTATGGATAGGTGGAGATGTTAGAGACGAAGAACAAGATGAAGATAGTGATATATATTCAGTTAAGAATGGATATATATCTATAACACCTGTAAATATAGAAATGACTAATTTAGGAAAGATTAACGTACTAAAAGAAATTAAATTATAGATTTTAAATTTGAGAGACTATATACATTGTTGAGCAATTTGTTCAATAGGTATATAGTTTTTTATTTTAATTATAATTTTTCAGTTGATATATTATATAACTAATAATAAAGTTGATTGATACATTTAAGAAATATATAATAAAACTTATAACTTAAGAAAACAGGTGATAAAGTGGACTTTAAAATAGTAAATGAAATATTAATTAAAAATACAGACAATCTAAGGTTAAGTAGAGGTAGTGACTACTTAAAAGATGGATATATAGATGAAGTAAATTATGAAAATCAAGAAGAAATTCTAAGTATATATGGACAAGTAAATTCAGAAAATCAAAATCGTACTTATACTAGTCATATAATTATGGACTTAGAAAATAAAAGTATAGTATCTGCAATGTGTGATTGCCAAGATTGTATATCAAGAACTACACCATACAAACCAGCCATATGTAAACATATAGTAGCAATAACTTTAGATGTTATAAACTCATTAAAAAAAGATATAATTAATAATCTTAAACAAAAGACTTCTATAGTAAAAAATAAACATAAACTATCTAGAAATATGGGTTTTATGAATAAAGACTTATTAAACTTTTTTAAAAGTAAACCTAAGGAAAAAGTAAACTTAGAAGTAAGTTTAGAAACTAATGGAGATGGAACTATAAGTGCAGATTTTAAAATAGGAATAGATAAAATGTATGTACTAAAAAACCTTAGAGAATTTGCATACTCAAGAGTAGAAGGAAATGAAATAATTTATGGAATAGATTTTTTATATGATCCTACTAGTAGCTATTTTTCTGAGGAAGATGAGAAGCTAGTTGAGATGATTGAAGAGTATGGTATAAATCTATCTAATTTATCTTCAAATATGAATTACAGATATATGAATATAAATGGAAATATGGTTAGAAGATTTATTGAAATACTTAAGTATAAGGATTTTGAATTTAAATATAAAAATATGTATCATACACCCAAAATAATAAACGGAGAAGTTCCTATAAATATAGATTTTGAAATGGCAAATGATGAAATATTACTTAAAAGTAAAGACATCTTACCTACTCCATTATCTAAAAGAGGTGATGTAGTTTTTTATGATGGTGATATATATTTATTAAGCATAGAAAGTGGAATTTATTATAAAAAATTATATAAAGTGCTAAATGAATATAAAGAAATAAGCTTTAAAAAAGATGAAGTAAGTGAAGTTCTTACTAATATGATTCCAAAACTAAAAGATATATCAAATAAGGTTTTAGTTGATCAAAAAATTGAAGAAAACATAAGTGAGGGATTAGTAGTTAAGTATTACTTTGATTTAGAAGATTCAAATATAACTTGTGATTTAAAATTTGTATATGAAGGAGAAGATGAAGGTAAGTTTGTAATAAAAGAGATAGAAAAAGAAGAAGAGGCAATATATAGACTACACACATATTATTTTGAAAAAGATAATGATAAGTATATATTTAGAGGTAATGACATTCAACTATATGATTTTTTAAGTAAAGAAATAGACAGACTTAAAAATATAGGTGAAGTATATTATTCAGATAAATTAAAAGAAAAGAAAGTATATAACTCTAGCTCAATAAAGGTAGGTTTAGGGGAAGAAGTTAATCATTATCTTGAATTTAAATTTGAAATTGAAGGTGTAAATGAAAATGAATATAAAGGCATAATAAATGCTTTTAAGATAAACAAGAGATTTTATAAGTTAGGAAATGGAAGCTTTGTAAATTTAGAAGATAGAGAAACTATAGAAATGTTTAAGTTAATGGAGAGTCTAGGCTTTACAAATACATTAGATGAAATGAAAATACATACAAGTAAGGCATTATTTATAGATAACTTAATATCAGAGAAGAAGTTGCCTATTATAGAAGGGATAGATAATGCTAAAACTATTGTAGATAAATTTAGAAATATTGATAATATAAAATATGAACTTCCAAAAGACTTAAATGCTAACCTTCGTGACTATCAAGTAGAAGGATTTAATTGGTTTGAAACACTTGATTATTGTGGTTTTGGAGGAATACTTGCAGATGAAATGGGATTAGGTAAAACATTACAAACTATAACATTTTTATTATCAAAAAAAGGAAAGAAAAGTTTAGTAATAACTCCAACATCTCTTATACATAATTGGAAAAATGAAATTGATAAGTTTGCACCAAATCTAAAAGTAGGAATAGCACACTCTGTTAAAAAGGAAAGAGAAAAGATAATAAAAAATATTAATGAATATGATGTTATATTAACTACTTATGGAGCACTTAGAAATGATTTAGAGTATTATGAAGATATTAATTTTGATTATTGTATTATAGATGAAGCTCAAAATATTAAAAATCCAACAGCAATAAGCACTGATGCTGTAAAGTCAATAAAAGCTAAAAATAGATTTGCACTTACAGGGACTCCGATAGAAAATAATTTGCTTGAGCTTTGGTCAATATTTGATTTTGTAATGCCAGGACATTTATATGGTTTATCTAAATTTAATGCAATATTTATAAAAGATGAAAGTCAAATAGAAAATCTAAAAAGAATTATAAGACCGTTTATATTAAGAAGAACTAAAAAGCAAGTAATAAAAGAGTTACCAGATAAGATAGAAAGAAAGTATTTAGTAGAACTAAGTAAAGAACAAAGAAAAATATATAGTGTATATGTAGATGATATAAAAAGAAAACTTAAAGAAAAAGAAGAGATTAGAGATAAGATTACTATATTATCTTATTTAACTAAGCTAAGACAACTTTGCCTAGATCCGAGTGTAATAATAGAAGATTATAAAGGTAAAAGTGCTAAAATTGATGCTTGTTTAGAAATAATAAAAGAATATATAGAAATAGATAATAAGATATTAGTATTTTCTCAGTTTACAAGTGTACTAAAAAACATAGGTAAAAAGTTATCTAAGAATAATATAGAATACTTTTATTTAGATGGACAAACTAAGGCTGAAGATAGAATAAAGCTTGTAGACGAATTTAATGAAAGTAAAGAAAAGAAAGTATTTTTAATTTCATTAAAAGCAGGAGGAACAGGACTTAACTTAACATCTGCCAACACTGTAATTCATTTTGACCCTTGGTGGAATCCATCAGTTGAAAATCAGGCAAGCGATAGAGCTCATAGATTTGGGCAAAGAGAAGTAGTTGAAGTTGTTAAGCTTATAGCCAAAGGAACTATTGAGGAAAAAATTATAATGTTACAGGAAAGTAAGAAGGAATTAATCGATAATATAATAGATGGGAATTTATCTGATGGAGGAGCTCTTAGAAGTTTATCAGATGAGGATATTTATAATTTATTTAAGTAAATATATAACAGGGGTGAAGTTATGAAAAAGATATATATATAAAATTAGATTACGAAATTGGTGCATAAAAAAGTACTGCAAGTAGTTTTTACTTAAATCTACTTACAGTACTCTGTTTACTAACAAGATATATCTACAGCTGACTCGTTAAGTACTTTAAAAAATGTTGTAAAATCATTGATTATCCCATTTTTACACATTTGATTTTTAATAAATAAATCAGAATTTTTATTAAATGGATCTATTGCTATTACTTTTCCTATTCCAGCTTTTTTTGCAGCTAAAAGTCCTGAATATGCATCTTCAATAACTAAACAATCCTCAGCTTTTAATTTAAGCTTGCCTGCAGCTATTAGGAATATATCAGGCTCTGGTTTACCTGGAAAGCTACCATTATCAAAGGTAACTTTGTCTAAATCAAACCAATTTCCTAGATTAAATACTTCAAAGTAAAAATCTACATTTTCTTTAACTGTTGCAGTTGCAATGGTCATAGGAATTCCTTGATATTTTAGTTCATTTAAAACATCAATTAAACCATGGGTTAGTTTAAGATCTTTTGGATATTTTAGACAAAGCTCACGATAGTATGCTTCCTTCTCGAAAGATAACTTTTCAATTTCATCAGGTGTTAGCGAACTTGATATAAAGTGATTTAATATTTCTTTGTTAGTTCTACCATGTAAATTAATTAAAATATCTTCATCTGTCATAGATCCACTAGTGTATTTATTTACCATATAAATCCAAGCCTCTTCATGTAAATGTGAATCTTGAAACATTGTACCATTAAAATCAAAAATTATTCCCTTCATAACTATTCCCCTTTATATTTTTAGATTTTAATTATGTCTATCTGCTACTATTATGTCTACATATTGTTCATAGTGTTGTTTTACTTCTTTACTGATTGTATAATCTGTTATTAGATAATCTATATCATGTAGGTCGTAAAACACATAAAAATCATCTTTATTTAATTTTTTGTTATCTGCAACTAAGTATTTTGTTCTTGAATTATTAAGTGCTATTCTTTGAGCTTCGCCTTCTTCCACACTATAAGTTGAAATATCTTCGTTATGAATTCCATTTGAACTTACGAATGCTTTTGTGAAGTTTAAGTTTTTCAAAGTTGAATTTGCAATAGGTCCTACAAGTGCTCCTGTATTTTTTCTGAAATCACCGCCTGTTATTATTATATCAGCTGAAATAGATTGTTTTAGTATATCAAAGACAGGGTAGTTATTAGTAACTATTCGGATACGTTTATCTATTAGATGATGAGCTAATAATTCAATCGTAGTTCCAGGACCAAGAAAAACTGTATCTCCATCGTGTATATAGGAAGCTGCAACTTTTGCAATTTGTTCTTTCTCATCTATTTGGAGGTTTAGCTTTTCAGAGTGTGAGAGCTCTTGGTCTATCGCATAAGAAATACTTTGTGCTCCTCCGTGTATCCTAATTATTTTGCCTGATTTATCTAATTCATCTAAATATCTTCTTACAGTCATATCAGAAACATTTATGTCGTTTATTATTTCGTTAACTGTTACTATACCTTGATTATTTATTTTGTTTAATATTTTAACTAATCGTTCTCTTTTTAACATAACTTATCACTCACTAACTTTAAATATAATTTATTTCTAACTTTAAACATAATTTATCACATAAATAAAAGTAAGTCAATGTAAACAAACAAAAAACGAACAAAAAATAATAGCTGTATTTTATTTTGATACAAATGCTTATAATGTAGTAATATAGCTAAAATTTAGATTATAATACAAAAAAATAAGATTCGAGAAAACGCTTGACTAAACAAAAATGTAGAGTTAAAATTAAAACAAAAGAAAACAAAAATAAAATATAAGCAAACAAAATAAAACAAGAATGCTTAATTCTAGAGTTTAGAAGTTCAAGGTTAGAAAATCTTGTTTTTTTAATACAGTACTTAAAAACTCTTAAGTTGTTAATTAAAAAATAGGGGGTATTACTTATGTTCAAAAAATTACCTGATGACTTTATATTTGGTGGTGCTACAGCTGCATACCAAGCTGAAGGATCTACAAAAGAAGGCGGTAAGGGAGCTGTTGCATGGGATGAATTTTTAGAAAAACAAGGAAGATTTAGTCCAGACCCTGCAAGTGATTTTTATAATAAATTTGCAGATGATATAGAATTATGTGAAAAGTTTGGTGTCAATGGTATAAGAATATCTATAGCTTGGACTAGGATTTTTCCAAATGGAACTGGGGACGTAAATAAAGAGGGAGTAGATTACTACCACAGGATTTTTGAAGAGTGTAAAAAGAGAAATGTAACTCCATTTGTAACTCTACATCACTTTGATACTCCTAAAACTCTATTTGATAAAGGGGATTTTCTTAATAGAGATACTATAAGTGCTTTTGTAGATTACGCAGAATTTTGTTTTAAAGAGTTCAGTGAAGTAAGGTACTGGGCTACATTTAATGAAATTTATCCAGTAGCTACAAATCAATATTTGCTAGGAGTTTTTCCTCCATCTATAAAATTTGATTTTACTAAAATTATTCAATGTCTACACAATATGATGTTAGCTCATGCTATGACAGTTAATTTATTTAAGGAAAATGAATATCCTGGAGAGATTGGTGTTGTACATTCTTTAGAAACTAAATATCCAAATAGTGATTCAAAAGAAGATAAAAGAGCTTGTTTTCTAGAGGATGCCTTATCAATAAGATTTTTATTAGATGCTACATACCTTGGATATTATTCTGATGAAACTATGGAAGCTATTGATTATATTTGCAAAAATAATAATGCAACTTATGATTTTAGAGATGAAGATTTTGAGATTATGAAAAAAGCATCTAATAGAAATGATTATCTAGGAATAAACCACTATCAATGCCATTTTGTTAAAGCATATGATGGTGAGAGTATGATTTATCATAATGGAACAGGTGACAAAGGAAGTTCGGTATATAGAGTTAAAGGTATAGGAGAACGTGTATATAAGGAAGGTTTAGCTAGGACTGATTGGGATTGGTTAATTTACCCTGAAGGTATGTATGATATTCTTATGAGAATTAAAAATGATTATCCTAATTACAATAAAATTTATATAACAGAAAATGGTATGGGGTATAAGGACGAATTTGATAATGGAGTAATAATGGATAAACAACGTATAGACTACATAAAAGTTTATCTAGAAGCAATCAGTGATGCAATATCTGATGGAGTAGAGGTAAAAGGATACTTCCTTTGGTCTTTAATGGATTTATTTTCATGGACAAATGGATATAACAAGCGTTATGGTCTATTCTATGTAGATTTTGAAACTCAAAGACGATATCCAAAAGAATCTGCATATTGGTATAAGCGTGTTAGCGAAACTAAAACAATAATATAAAAATATAAAAATATTACATTGAATGTTTACTAGGAGGAATTGATATGAACAGAGAAGAATTACAAATGCTTGGATTTGAGATAGTTGCTTATGCAGGGGATGCAAGAAGCTCATTAATGGAATTATTAAAAGAAGTTAGAAGTGGTAAGTTTGATAATGTTGAGGCAAAATTAAAAGATGCAGACGAAAATCTTTCATTAGCTCATAATGCACAAACTAAAATGCTAGCAGAAGAAGCTTCAGGAAAAAGCATGGATTTAGGTATAATATTTATTCATGGTCAAGATCATCTAATGACAACTCTTTTATTAAGAGATCTTGTTCAAGATTTTGTTGAGCTTTATAAAAAAACAAAGTAAAAAACAATCTAATAGGGGGATTTTTCTATGAATTTTATAATAAAGCAAATTGAAAAGGGTAAACCGTTTTTTGAAAAGATTTCTAGAAATATTTATCTATCAGCTATTAGAGATGGATTTTTGACAGCCATGCCAGTTATTTTATTTTCAAGTATATTTATATTAATTGCAGCAGTTCCAAATTCATTTGGATTTTATTGGCCGGATAATATTTCTAACTGGTTATGGAAGGTTTATGGATATTCAATGGGAGTAGTAGGATTATTAGTTGCTGGAACTACAGCTAGATGTTTAACTGAGTCGATGAATAGAATTATGCCAAAGAATAAAGTTATAAACTCTACTTCAACTATGTTAGCATCAATAGTAGGATTTTTACTTTTAAGTGTTAATCAAATAGAAGGTGGTTTTTCTACTGATTACATGGGTACAAAGGGTCTTATGGCTGCGTTTGTATCAGCATTTATTACTGTTAATATTTATAAGTTTTGTGTAAAAAAAGACATAACTATAAAAATGCCAAAAGAAGTTCCGGGAACAATTTCTCAAACATTTAAGGATATTTTTCCTTTTGGATTTTCTGTATTAGCAATGGTTTGTATTGATTTAGCTGTTAGAAGTACTGTAGGAACTTCTTTTGCGGAAGCTATTATAAATCTTTTACAACCATTATTTACAGCAGCAGATGGATATTTAGGAATTTCAATAATATGGGGAGCTATGGCATTTTTCTGGTTTGTAGGAGTTCACGGTCCATCTATAGTAGAGCCTGCAATAGCTGCTATTATATATGCAAATGTTGCAACAAACCTAGAGTTAGTCAATGCAGGAGAACATGCATCAAATGTTTTAACAGCTGGATTAGGCAACTTTGTAGGAACAATGGGAGGAACAGGAGCTACTTTAATTGTACCTTTTATATTCTTATTATGTGCAAGGTCTAAACAGTTAAAAACAGTTGGTAAAGCTTCAGTAGTACCTGTATGCTTTGCGGTAAATGAACCTTTACTTTTCGCAGCTCCAATTATATTAAATCCATATTTCTTTGTACCATTTTTACTAACACCAATTGTAAATGTTTGTTTATTTAAATTCTTTGTAGATGTAATTGGGATGAATAGTTTTATGTATGTTCTACCATGGGCAACTCCAGCTCCAATGGGACTAATATTAGGTACAGGATTTAGCTTATGGGCAGTCGTATTAATGGCAGTTTTAATTATTGTAGACTTTATCATATACTTACCATTCTGTAGAGCGTATGATACACATCTCTTAGAAGTAGAATTAGAGAATATAAAATTAGAGAAAGAAGAAAATAAAAAGGCTGAAGTAGAAGCTAAAGTTGTTTTAAGTACTAGTGAAGTTGAAGCAGAAGTTGGTTCAAATTTAGCAGATAAAGTAGAAAAAAGTATAAATGTATTAGTTTTATGTGCAGGGGCAGGAACTAGTGCTATGTTGGCAAATGCTTTAGAAGAAGGTGCAAAAGATTGTAATGTTCCTATATCATCATCAGCTGGAGCATATGGTTCACATTACGAAATTATGAAAAATTTTGATATGATAATTCTAGCGCCACAAGTTGGTTCTTACTATGATGATATAAAGCAAGATACTGATCGTCTGGGAATTAAATTAGCAGCTACAAAAGGAGCTGAGTATATCCATTTAACAAGAGATCCTAAAAAGGCTGTTGATTTTGTAATAAGTCAAATAGGAAAGTAAAATAAGCTTAGTTATACAATAAATATTCAGTCATAACATAATAATAAAAGGGGGATGAAAGGGAATATGGGAAGAAAAATAATATCTTTTTTTATGCTTGTATGTCTTTCAACATTTATGGTTGGATCTTATAAAGCAGAGGCTGCTGGATTGCCGTATGATAAACTAGAAAAGTATGTTGACAAAGAGGGATTAAAGAAGGTTTATGATACAATATTTGATGAAAATCTTATCAAGCAAGATGTTAAGATAGTGACTGAAGATGAAGCTAAAGATCATCCAGTTGCTATGGTAAAGCTAGAGAATGGAAAGGTAGCTTATTATGTTAATGGTGAGCCATATTATCCATTAGCTATAGAAACAGGATGGTGGGATACTCGTGTAGATGACAATGGACAGATGAGTCCAAATCCAGCTGATGTAGGAGATGATTTTAAAGAAGTTACTGATGATGAATGGAATTCATATTTTTCAGATATGAAAAATATTGGTTTTAATACAGTTCAGCTGATGACATATTGGCGTGATTGGGAGCCTGTACAAGGACAATATGATTTTACTTTCTTAAATCATGTGACAGATCTTGCAGCTAAAAATGGTTTAAAGACAGAGCTTGTAATTTTCTTCCACAGTCAAACAGATAATATTCCAAGAGAAATGGATAATTTCTGGGGATATAATTTTGATAAACATAATATTGATGGTCGTGATTATGCATTATCTATGCAGTGGGGAAATAATTTTACATCTTCAGCAGATATTAGAGCTGATAGAGATGAGCATGGTGGAAATCATGCAGGAATTGAAAATTTCCTAGAATATTGGCATCCAACGGTATTTAAAGGAATTACAAATGCTTTAGAAGCACTTGGTAAAAACTTTGTAAATTCACCTAATATTGTAGGATATCAAATTGGAAATGAAGAAGGATTTAATTTCTATGTTGATAGTGGAGATGATAAAAATCCATATTATAAAGAACTGAAAAAAATGTATAAGGCTGATCCGAAAAATGCTGGTAAAGATGATAACAAGTTCCGTGCAGAGACAATAAATAATCTATGGAAATGTTTTAGTAATGCTCTTCATAAAGGTGATCCTTATAAGCCTACTACTACAAATACTCAAAGTGGGTATACAGAACAAAATAATATTAGAGATGATAGATACTCTAATGATGGAACTACTATGGATTTCTACAAGAGTGTTGATATGATAGGAAGTATGTTCTATGGAAATGCTAGTTCATTATATAAAAATCTTGATACAGTTTATAATACTTATAAAAATGGAGATACAAAAAATACATATGCAACAGGATTTCCTATTTTATTTCCGACAGAAATTAGTGCAACGATGAATGATGGAAGTGTTTCAAAGCAGATTACAGCACAGACAATAGCTAGAGGTGGTCAAGGAATAGGTTTATATTGTTATGGAGAACTATATAATAACTTTGAAGCGAATGGAACAAAATATCCAAAGCCAGTTCTTGGAACTGTTAAAACAATGCTTAAAGTACTTGAAGGCAACAAAGAACTAATTCATTCAGGATTACCAGTTACAAAAGATATGACAACAAATATATTTATGGAAATAAAAGAAATAAGTAATGGTCAAGGAAATCAAGGGCAACCTACTTTAGATGTACTTGAAGGGGTAGATGCAAAGGCTCTTGGTGTACTTCACTTCCCTGGAAATTCAAATAGTGGAAATGGTTCAGCAGGAAGTACAAATAGAACAGTAACTGTAACACTTTCTGCCAAAGAGTCAGGAAATTATAAAGTAACATTAGGTAAGACAGACGGTACTGTTGATGTTAAGATTGTTAATGTTAAAAATAAAAAAGGAGAAGCAGCATTTACAGTTGATACAACAGGTTTAGATGTTGTATATATTACTGCTGAAAGAGAGCTATAGGTCTATCCTTGAATCAATTATTAGACAAAGTAAATCAGGGTATTCTAATTGATAGATGATAAAAAATAATATAAGCTTTTAATATAGAAGAAAAAATCAAGCTTTTGCAGATTCCTGCAAAGCTTGATTTTTTTATTATTCAGCAAAGGCTTTTACCTCTTCATAGCACTTTAGATCTGTATAAAGCTCACCTTTGTATGGATTTAGTTTTGTTTTTCTTACTTTGTAGATCATATAAACAAATAATGCTACATTAGCAAGAAGTGCAATTAAACTTATAATAAATAATGCAGTTGGATTTTGTGTTGATTTAACAGCAAATTGTGATTCATCAATGAATGCAGGGTACGTCATTGCAAACATACACCAAAGAGCAAGGGTTTGTGCACGATGTTGTAACCAAGCACCTTTCTTAAGTGTAAAGGCAGCTACAGTTGGTGCGATTAGTAATGCAATACCACAGTACCAAGCATGATCACCTAAACAGTTATAAGTATATGCGAAGTTCCAAAGATCATAAGCAATAATCCAGAACCAGCACATATCTGGCCATAACATATCTTTGCTCTTATCTTTACTAATACAGATTCCTACCCAACCTGTGATTGTAATTATATTTAAGATGCCTGCAATACCATTTAAGTAGTTCCAAGAACCACTATACAACATTATTCCTTCGAATACTTCTTTTGTAAGTCCTAGTGAACCAATTTGGAAATCACGAGAAACAGCCTCAAGAATATTAATTGCAAGAATTAATGGCGGAAAATATAAAACCCATTTATGGCTAGTAGCATCTTTTAAGTGACGTATTAGCCAAAAACCGATACATCCTGCTAAAGCAGAATAAACTTTTGCGTAGTGAAACCAGTCATTCACACTAGTACCTTTAGTAGTATTAGGCCATACAAATAATGTAAGAATGATTGGTAATATTATAAATAGAAAAACCCCACCCCATTTATAACGGCGTCCAATTTCGTTTAATATAATTAATAAAATGAACACTAAAAATAACATAAGCCAATTGGTAATTGGTTGTGATTCAAATAAAAACATAATCTTAACCCCCTCAATTAAATATATAAAGTATTGAATCAGGATTATTGTAGCATTTTTAGTTAGAAAACGAAACATATTGTGAAAAATTTGGTATTTATTGAAAAGTATGAATTTTTAGTATTTATCATATTTAGGAAAAGATATGAATATAGTTATAGATAGATCCTAGACAGTTTAAATACTTTAAAATTAAAAAAGTCGCCTTATTAGCGACTCTTTCCATCTAGTTTTGAGTTATGAAATTAGAAAGAACTAAGTTTAATTCAAATTCCATTCTAGATTTAAGATTATAACTTCCCTCATGAAGGCACCAGTCAAATATAGTACCTCTAGATATTCTCATAATTATCATAGTCAAATCTAATGAAGAAATAGAACTATCCAATTCACCATTTTTTAGTGAATCTTCTACAATAGATTTAACTTCTAATGCTATATAACGGTCAGGCTTAGTAGAATACTTTCCTTCTATTGAAAGTAAATTTTTATATATTTCACTTACAAATACCCAGCCAAGTTCCTCCATCATATTAGCACCTTCACCTAATAAAAATAGTAATTTATCAAGATTTGAACAAAAACTTATTGTTTCAACTCGATCCATTACTAGAATATCAACTTGCTCATAAGCTGTATTAATTATTTCTGCTTTTGATTTGAAATGATGGTAAAAAGCTCCTGTTGAAATTTCTGCAGCTTGGCAAATATCTTGAATTTTCACACTATCAAAGCCATTTAATTTAAAAAGTTCAGTGGCTACTTGAGTAATTCTAAGTTTGGTTGCAATAGCTTGTTTTTGTCTATTAGTTAATTTTTTCATGACAAATACCTTTCTATAGCACTGCAATATCAATACAGTAAATTATATAATTATTTAGTATATCATAAAAAAAGCGAATATATAATGAAAAGTTGTGAAAGAAAATAAATGAAAACTATAAGTATATATTTACAAAATATGTTAAAACTGATATATTTTAATTACAGAATTAGATTCGGTGAAATTAATTCTGTAATTAAAAATGTTATAAAATTAACAAATAAGTGCTGTGAAATTAAGCAAAATTAAATGATTGATTAGAAATATTAAGGGGGAATTTTATGGAAAAATATAAAGTGATTGAGATAAAGGAAAGCGTTTTTGAAAACAATGATAAACAAGCAGACTTGCTTAGAGGAGATTTAAAGAAAAATAATACTTTTTTATTAAATTTAATGTCTTCTCCAGGTTCAGGTAAGACTACAACAGTTTTAAGAACTATCGAGGCATTAAAAGATGAAATAAAAATAGGAGTTATGGAAGCTGATATAGATTCAGATGTTGATGCTAATACTGTTTCAAAAACAGGAGCAAAAGTAATACAGCTACATACAGGTGGAATGTGTCATTTAGATGCAGATATGACCAAACAAGGTTTAGTAGAACTTGAAACAGAGGACTTAGACTTTGTAATATTAGAAAATGTTGGGAATTTAGTATGTCCAGCAGAATTTGATACTGGTTCTTCAAAAAATGCTATGATACTTAGCATACCAGAAGGACATGATAAACCTCTTAAATATCCATTAATGTTTTCTATAGTAGATGTTGTTTTAATAAATAAAATTGATGCTATGGAGTATTTTGACTTTGATTTAGATTTAGTTAGAGAATATATTAAAAAATTAAATCCAAATATAGAGGTTATACCAATATCAGCTAAAACTGGTGAAGGTATGGATGAATGGGTTAATTGGATAAGAAAAGAAATAAAAGTATGGAATCAGTAATATAAGACTTAAATTTTGGGGGAGGATTATGATGGGAGTTAAAGAAAAAGTTCTTCAATTTGCAAATCAAGTTAGCGGTAAGAAACCAGGATCTAGAGGGTACTTTGATGAAAATGATGCACGTTATAAAATTTTAGAGCCAGTTGTAACAGATGAAATGGCAGAAGTTTTACTTTGTATGAAGATTAGACAAAAAACAACGGCTGAGAAAGTGGCACCTTTATGTGGAAAAAGTGTTGGTAGGTGCACAGAGTTATTATTAGAATTATCAGAAATAGGGGTAGTTTTTGTTAATGAAATAGATGGTGTAGATACTTTCTGGTATGAAACTTGGGTACCAGGAATTATGGAGATGATGGTTAATAATAAGGAGCAGGCTAAAAAATATCCACAAATTCCTAAGGCATTTCATGATTATGGTGTGGAAAATGGACCAAGATCTACAGGAAGTTTTCCTCCAGGTGTGGGACTTATGCGTGTTATTCCAATAGAAACTGCCATAGATGGTGAAACAAGAAGAGCCTCATATGAAGAAATATCAAAATATCTATATGATAGTGATAAATTCTCTGTATCAGATTGCTCATGTCGTACAGCGAGAGAAAGTATGGGAGAAGGATGTGGTCATTTAAAAGAGGATATGTGTATTCAATTAGGTCATGCAGCTGAGTACTACATAAGAACAGGAAGAGGTAGAGAAATAACTAGAGAAGAAGCTTTTGAGATAATAAAAAGAGCTGAAGAAAATGGTTTAATGCATCAAATACCAAACTTAGATGGTTCAGGAAAAACTCATGCTATATGCAACTGTTGTGGATGTTCTTGTTTAGCACTAAAGGGAGGAAATATGTTTGCTAATACGGACATGGTACGTTCTAATTATGTATCTAAAGTAGATAAAGATAAGTGTGTTGCTTGTGGTGAATGTGTAGTAAATTGCCCAACTAATGCTTTGAAACTAGGACAAAAACTATGTTCCAACAAACCTATTGTAGATAAAATAGAAAGAAAAGAGACACCAAGAAATACTAATTGGGGACCAGATAAATGGAATGAGGATTATAGAACTAATAGAGAAGATGTGGTAGAAAGTGGAACAAGTCCATGTAAGAGCGCATGTCCTGCTCATATAGCTGTTCAAGGATATATTAAACTTGCATCACAAGGAAGATATAAAGAAGCTTTACAACTTATAAAGCAAGAAAATCCATTCCCAGCTATATGTGGTCGTATTTGTCCTAGAAAGTGTGAATCAGCATGTACAAGAGGAGATATAGATTCACCAATTGCCATAGATGAAATCAAAAGGTTTATAGCTGAACAAGACTTAAAAGAAGAGCATAGATTTATTCCTAAAAAAAGACATAATTATGGTAAGAAGATTGCTGTAATAGGCGGTGGACCTGCTGGACTTTCATGTGCTTATTATTTATCAATAGATGGATACAAGGTAACAGTGTTTGAAAAGCAAAAAGCCCTTGGTGGTATGTTAACTTTAGGAATTCCTTCTTTCAGATTGGAAAAAGAAGTAGTTAATGCTGAAATAGATATACTAAGACAAATGGGAGTAGAGTTTAAAACAGGTGTAGATGTAGGTAATGATATTACATTAGATGAATTGAGAAAAGAAGGGTATAAAGCGTTCTATTTAGCAATAGGTGCACAGGGTGGTAGAAGATTGAATATAGAAGGTGAAAATGCAAAAGGTGTTATTCCTGGAATAGAATTTGTACGTGATGTCAATTTAGGAAAAGATATAAAGCTAAATGGAAAAGTAGTAGTTATTGGTGGAGGTAATGTTGCTATAGATGTGGCAAGAAATGCAACAAGAGTAGGTTCAGATAGTGTAGATATGTTCTGCTTAGAAAGTCGTGAACAAATGCCTGCACTAGAAGAAGAGATAGAAGAAGCTTTAGAAGAAGAAATAGTAATAAATAACTCTTGGGGACCAAATAAAATAATTGTAGAAAATGAGAAAGTAGTAGGCGTAGAATTTAAAAAATGTATTTCTGTATTTGATGAAAATGGAAAATTTTCTCCAATATTTGATGAAACTAATGTAAAAGTAGTGGATGCTGATTACGTTTTAATTTCAGTGGGGCAAAGTATTGACTGGGGCAATTTACTTAAAGGTAGTAAGGTAGAGTTAAATCCTAACAATACAATAAAAGCTGATGGATTTACTTATCAAACAAATGAAGCGGATATATTTACTGGAGGAGACTCATATACTGGTCCTAGATTTGCCATAGATGCTATAGCAGCAGGTAAACAAGGAGCTATATCAATTCATCGTTTTGTTCAACCAGGACAAAGTTTAGTAAATGGACGTGACAGAAGAGATTATCATGAATTTGATAAGGAAAGCTTGCAATTAGAAGCATACGACAATATGCCAAGACAAAAACCACATCATAAATCTGATGTAGGGGCAGAAGAATCTTTTAAGGATACACGTCTTACTTTTACAGAAGAACAAATGAAAAAAGAAACAGAAAGATGCTTAGGTTGTGGAGCTACTATTGTAGATGAATATATGTGCGTAGGTTGCGGTCAATGTACTACAAAATGTAAGTTTGATGCTATATCATTAGTAAGAAAATATGATGCAGAAGGTTTAGCTTATGAAGATATGAAACCCGCAATAGTTAAAACAATTATAAGACGAAAAGGTAGAATAATAACAAAGAAAGTTAAGGATGTATTTGTAAAATAAAAATATAATAGATACGAGGTGCATTATGGGAATTTTATATGAAAAAATGACCTTTGAAGGATGGGGAATTTTCCTATTTGTATTACTTGCATTGATGGCATTCAATGAATTTGGAAGATCAACAAAATGGGCAGGTATACTATTATTTATAATAGTACCTACATTTTTAACTATTTATGTCTGGCCAACTACAGCAGCACCAGGTAATGAATATGGAACAGGAACTTGGTTTAACTGGGTGAAAACTTATTCGGCACTTGCTGGGTGTGTTTGGTTTATGGCTCTTAGATATATTCCATCGTTACAAAAGAAAAAATGGGCATTGGCTCTTCCAGCAGTGATTTTAGCGTTAAATATATTTGAAGCTTCTATTAGGGACTTCCAAATTTTTACTTATGGATTAATTGATGGTGGAGTTGTAGATAATCTTTGGACAATGTCTGGACCTTGGAATATTATGAATGGTATAGCAGGAATATTAAATATAATTACAATTTGTGGTTGTTATGGGATATTTATATCGAAAGATAAAACAAAGGATATGATATGGCCAGATATGATATGGACATGGATTATAGCTTATGATGTATGGAACTTTGCTTATACTTATAACTGTATATCAGATCACTCAATTTATTGTGGTGCGGCGTTACTACTTTCATGTACTATACCAACTTTCTTTATAAAAAGAGGTGCTTGGTTACAACATCGTGCTCAAACATTAGCTCTTTGGATTATGTTTGTTATGACTGTGCCACAATTTGCTGATAGAATAGCACCAGTTGCTACAACACATAACAAGAGTGCGTTCTTTGTGGTAAGTTTAATATCTTTAATTATTAATGCAGCTTTAGCAGTTTATCAATTTAGTAAAATAAGAAAAGATAAACTTAATCCAATAAAGGATGAAATTTACACAGATACTAATGCTTATAGAAATGTACTTGCTGAAAACAAGTAGACGTAAAACAGGAGTAGGTGAAAATATTGCACGAGCTAGGAGTAGTTATAGAGGTTGTAAAAACAGTGGAAAAAGTAGCATCAGAAAATAATTTAACAAAAATAGATAGCGTGGTATTACAGATAGGAGAGTTATCTTCTATGATACCTAAATATATAGAAAGTTGTTTTCCAGTAGCAGTAGATAATACAAGTTTGCAAGATACGAAGCTAAAAATAGAAGTTATACCTGCAAATGGTATATGTAAAAGTTGCAATAAAGTATTTAATGTAAAGGAAAATAACGGACAATGTATTCATTGTAGCAGTAAAAGGTGGGATTTACTCAGTGGAAAAGAGTTTATAATTAAGGAAATAGTAGCCTATTAAAAATGTAGTTACTAAGTATAAAAACTTAGTAACTACATTTTAATAGGAAGATATAAAGTCAATATTGGAATGGTATGGGGATTGGGAATTTGAATTTTTCTGGAGATATAGACATAGTGTGTATGATTCTTGAGATTCGTCTCCATAATTGGAATCCACGAGATTACTTAAGTTGTAATATCGTGGATTTTTTATTTATATGAAAATATTATTGAATATCAAATATTATTTATTATAACTATATGGTAAAAATATATGCATTAGCCACTTAGACATAGTACGCCTCAGAATTACTTATAGGGATATAGCTCTTAATAAATTTTGTCAAGAACTAGATATCAAATTAGGAGAATTAGGATTTTTATGATATTATTTATTAGTAAAGATAGATATAGAATATAGATTAATAGAAAGAGAATAATATATAAAAATACTACAATGACATAAAGGAAGATAACATAAATGACAAACACAAACTTTAAAGATTACAAACTAAGCAATGAAATACTAAAATCCCTTAATATGCTAAACTACAAAATACCAACAAAAGTTCAGCAAGAAGTAATACCAGTTGCACTAGAAAATAAAGATGTACTAGTAAAATCACAAACAGGAAGTGGAAAAACAGCAACATTTGCAATACCACTATGTGAATTAGTTGACTGGGATGAAAACAAACCACAAGCACTAATACTTACACCAACAAGAGAACTTGCAATACAAGTTAAGGAAGATGTATTTAACATAGGAAGATTCAAAAGAATAAAAGTACCAGCACTATACGGTAAATCACCTTTTGAACTACAAGCAAAAGAGTTAAAGCAAAAAACTCATATAGTAGTTGGAACACCAGGTAGAACAATAGACCATATTATAGAAGGAAACTTTGTAACAGATAACATAAAATATCTTGTATTAGATGAGGCAGATGAAATGCTTAGTATGGGATTCTTAGAACAAGTAGAAGAGATAATATCAGCACTACCTGCTGAGCGTGTGACTATGTTATTTTCAGCAACTATGCCAGAAGATATATATGCACTATCAAAAAAATATATGAAAGATCCTGTTACAATAGAAATTAAAGCAAAAACTTTAACAGTAGATAGAATACAACAAGATGGATATAGAGTAGAAGAAATAGGGAAGTTAAATTTATTAAAAGACATAACAACAGTAGAAAACCCAGATAGCTGTGTGATTTTCTGTAATACTCAAGCTAAGGTAGAATCGCTGTACAATGAATTAACAAAACTTAAATATCCATGTGACAAAATACATGGTCGTATGGAACAAGATGAGAGAATTAAAGTAATGAATAGCTTTAAAAAAGGATACTTTAGATACTTAATAGCAACTGATGTAGCTGCTAGAGGTATAGATATAGACAACATCACTCATGTAATAAATTATGACGTACCTGTCTTAAGGGAAAACTATGTCCATAGAATCGGAAGAACAGGTCGTGCAGGTAAAGAGGGAAGAGCTATTACCTTTGTTATGAAATCTGATGAAAGACGTATATTTGAAATATACTCGTATACAGGTAAAGAATTAACAATGAAAATGAAACCAGGTAAGAGACTTGTTATGAGCTTAAAGCCTGAATTTGATAAGAAGTTAGAGCAAAGACAAAAGGTTAAAGAAGATAAAGGTGCAAATCTAAGCCAAGAAATCATGAAGTTACACATAAATGCTGGTAAAAAGACTAAGATGAGGCCTGTTGATATAGTAGGTACACTTTGTAGTATAGAAGGTATGAGTGCTGGGGACATTGGTGTTATAAGTGTACTTGATGTATCTACTTATGTTGAAGTACTAAATAACAAAGGTGAGATGGTACTAAAAGCATTACAAACAAAAAATATAAAAGGTAGACCACGAAAAGTAACTAAAGCAGAGATGTAATGCATAAGATTAATGAAGTATGTCCATTACTTTACTTTTTGATATTATATGATACAGTTAAAACCACGAAACACATTGATAAATTTACCAATGTGTTTTTTTATTAAAAAAATAGCCCGTGGATAGATTTTTTTATCTTACGATGTGCTTCCAAAAGAATTATTGGATGAAATTTTAAATTATGTAGATGGAGAACTGTTATATATTCCCGTGTCTGGAAAGAAACAAAAATGGGGAGAAAATAGTGGCTCAAGAAAATATTATAAGAAATGCAATACTGAGATAATCAACTTATATAAAAAGGGAGTTTCAATAATTGATATTGCTCAAAAGTATTGTTTATCATATGATTCAGTAAGAAAAATAGTTAGAAAGTAACGAGATTTTGCCATTTTGGTAGAGTCTCTTTTTTATTAGCATTACTAAATGAGTGGTTTTATATAGGAAAGAATAATTATAATTATTTTTAATGGTATTATTATCGTGTTATAAATTATAAAATAAAATCATATTAAAATTACAAAATTTTTAAGTAGCGAGGAGAAAAATAATGATACATTCTTTTTTACTAGTAGGTCAGTCTAATATGGCCGGACGTGGATTTATAAAAGAAGTTCTTATAATTTGTAATGAACGTATAAAAGTATTGTGTAATGGAAGATGGCAAATAATGATGGAACCAATACACTATGATAGACCATATGCAGGTGTAGGTCCTGCAGCTTCTTTTGCTGTAGCGTGGTGTAACAAAAATGAAAATAAAGAAATTGGATTAATACCTTGTGCCGATGGTGGAACAAGTTTAGATGATTGGTCAGTAGATGGTCCATTATTTAAACATGCTGTTTTACAAGTAAAATTAGCTAAGCAAAGTAGTAAGTTAGATGGAATACTATGGCATCAAGGTGAAAGTGATTCTGTTGCAGAAAAATATAAATATTATAATGAAAAATTTTCACAAATTGTTGATGCATTTCGTGAAGAATTAGATGAGCCAGAGATACCTATTATTATAGGTGGAATGGGGGATTATTTAGCTAGTGGATTTTAGGTGCGTATTTTCTAGAATACACAGAAACTAACGGAGAGCTATTAAGATTTGCTGAAAATAATAATAATTGTTACTTTGTAACAGCATCAGGACTAACACCAAACCCTGATGGTATTCATATAAATGCAGTTTCTCAAAGAATATTTGGACTTAGATACTTTGAAGCATATGATAAACATCAACATATACTAGAACCTGTTAAAGGTGAGGAAAATGCTATCAATATTGATACTAAAAGAACATTAACAAAAACTGAAAGAATGGCGATATTAGAAAATCAATTCGCTGGTGGTCATATATCGTTAGAAGAGTATCAACTTCAAATGTCAGAAATTAATAGTTAATAAAGTTTATATTTGAATATAATTGTGGGTATGATTTT
>NZ_JAFFPK010000107.1 GCF_017590215.1 Clostridium sp. CCUG 7971 | reverse complement strand
TAAATTTAGGCAACCTTTTTATATTATAAATAATCCTATTTGAAGTAAAATTATAAATGGAATTCCAATTGTAAACTTAGGGTGTTTAGTCTTATGTCTAAAAGTATACATGCCTAAGAGACTTCCTAAAGAACCACCAATTATAGCTATTGAAATAAGTGTAGATTCACTAATTCTCCATTCGTTTTTTATTGCTTTTCTTTTATCTATGTACATAAAGTAAAAGCCTATAATATTAATTATAATAAAGTAAATATAAATTAAATTACCCATAAAACCTCCTGACAATAAAAATCAACTTAAATATAAGTATAGATTAAAAAATCAATTAATAACAGAATTTATTACAATATATAAATAAAAACTTTATAGGGGCTATATTAATTTGAAATATAGTGATATCATTTAAGTTATATAATCAGATAATATGAAATAAAACATTAATTTATATAGGGGAAATGATTAGATATATAAATAAAAAATCATATAATATAAAAATAAGACAAAATGAAAGGGAGTATATAAATTGAAAAATACGAAAATAAAAAAAATAAAAGCTTTAGTTCAAACTGATTTTGTAGGTTTATATGATGTTGAATATAAAAATAAAAAAAATGAAGATAGGCATTGGATGGTAGCATCAAGAAAAAATGAAGAAGAATTAAATGAAATTTATCTAGAAAATAAAGAAGATAAAATAGATGCAGTAGTTATTTGTGCTCTTCATGAAAGTGAAAATAAATTAGTTATTATAAGGCAGTTTAGAGTGCCTATAAACGATTATATTTATGAACTACCTGCAGGACTTATTGATAATGATGAAGATATTGAAAGTACTGTAAGACGAGAATTAAAAGAAGAAACAGGCTTAGACCTTTTAAAAATAAATAATTTAACAAGTAAAGAAAAAGTTTATTTATCACCAGGTATGACAGATGAATCAGTAGCCTTTGTATATTGTACATGTGATGGTGAGATAAGTGATGAATTTTTAGAAGATGATGAAGAAATTGAAGCTATTTTAGTATCACAAAAAGAAGCTATGAATATATTAGAAAGTAAAGAGACTATAGATATAAAATCATATCTAATGCTTCAAATGTTTGTAGCTTTAGGGGATAAATTATTCAATTAATATTAATTTGTGAGTGTTAATTAAAATATAAAGAAAAAAGCCATATAAACTAATTATTATATAAATATAAAATTGGAGGGATATGATGGCTATAAATATTAAACTAGAAAATAATGAACAAATTATATCTAGAATAAGCTGTTGCCGTAAAATTACAAATATAGAAGTGGTAAATAGTTTTCTTTTAAATTTCTTTATATCTACAACTACTACACCAATGGTAGGGCAAATAGTTGATGATTATATATTAACACTTACAAATAAAAATATATATCTTGAAAGTATCTATTATTCTCCGTGGGAAGGGATTTATTCGGTTATGAATATATCTAAAATTCCACTAAAAAAAGTAGTAAGTTTTGATTTATATAAGGATAAGAAAGATGAATATGTAATAATTAAATCAAATGAAAATAAAGAATTAAAATTAATGATTAAAGATGATAAATCTAAAGAAAAAGCTAAAGAAATAGAATGCTATATTAATAAAAATTAAAAGAGCTCTAGAAAAGTATTTTCTAAAGCTCTAGCCTCAGTGAATTATAAATAATAATTCTATAATATAATTCTATAAAGAAATAAGAAAACCTTTTTAGAAATTAATTTTAATTTAGAAAATAATAAAAAAAAAGATTGACTTTAAAAAAATCTTGTATTATTATTTATATAAATCAATAAAAATAGTTAGATTTTAAATGCATTGAAAAAGTAAAGTAGCATTTTGGAAAATCACAGAGAAGAAAACATTGGTGAGAGTTTTCTATTTAGAAAAAATGTGAAGTGCACTTTGGAGCAGAAGCTCGAATTAATAGTAGAGTTCTCCGGTATCACCCGTTACAGTGATTAGGCATGTTAGTGCTGGAATTTTCGAGCGTAGATATATTTTTTATATCTAAATTAGAGTGGAACCGCGAGTCAACCTCGTCTCTATTATATTAGAGACGGGGTTTTTTTATTTATAATCTAAAAAATTAATTTAAGGAGTGATTTATATGATACACGAAAATGTACTAAGCTTAATAGGAAATACACCCGTTATAAAATTAAATAATATAGAGAATAAAAATATTTATCTAAAGTTAGAAAGAACAAATCCTGGAGGTAGTGTAAAAGATAGAGCAGTTTATTATATGATAGAAGGATTAGAAAAAAGAAATGAACTAAAAAAAGGTGATGTATTAGTAGAAGCTACTAGTGGAAATACAGGTATAGCCTTATCTATGATAGGAAAATTAAAAGGATATGAAGTAATGATAGTAATGCCAGAAACGATGAGTGTAGAAAGAAGAGAACTAATGAAGGCATATGGGGCAAAACTTATACTAACAGATGGAAAACTTGGGATGAAAGGGTCAATACAAAAAGCTAAAGAACTTATAGGTGAAAATGAAAATTATAAGAGCTTAAGCCAGTTTGAAAATCAAGACAACATATATGCTCACTATAAAACAACAGCTAAGGAGATAATAAATGATATACCAGATGTAGATATATTTTTAAGTGGAGTTGGAACAGGAGGAACTTTAAGTGGAGTTGGAAAGTATTTAAAAGAAAAAAATCCAAATATAAAAATTATAGCAATAGAACCTAAAAAATCTCCTGCTATATCACAAAACACATCTGGACCTCATAAAATACAAGGAATAGGAGCAGGCTTTGTTCCGACAAACTATGATGAAAAACTAGTCGATGAAGTAATATTAGTTGATGATGATGAAGCTTTTGAAGGAATGAAAATAGCAGCTGATAAAGAAGGTATCTTAGTTGGTATATCATCGGGAGCAAACATATATGCAGCTATAGAGGTATCTAAAAAATACTCAGATAAAAAAATAGTGACAATATCACCAGATGGAATAGAAAAATATATTTCAATGGGAATATTCAATTAAATTATATCAAAAAGGGTGATTGATAAATGTTTAGGAAAATAAATAAAGATATAGAGTATATAATGGAAAATGATCCAGCAGCAAGATCAAAGATAGAAGTATTTTTATTATATCCATCCATCCATGCAAGAATAATGCATATATTTTCACATTTTCTATATAAGCATAAATTATTTTTCACAGCTAGATTAATATCCCAAATAGCAAGATTTCTTACAGGTATAGAAATACATCCAGGAGCTACCTTAGGCGAAGGAATTTTAATAGACCATGGTATGGGTGTTGTTATTGGTGAAACAGCTGAAGTTGGAAATAGAGTGACAATATATCATGGTACAACACTTGGAGGTACAGGAAAAGATAAAGGTAAAAGACATCCAACAGTTTTGGATGATGTAATAATAGGATCTGGATCAAAAGTATTAGGACCTATAACAATAGGTTCAAAAGCTAAAATTGGAGCAAACTCAGTAGTACTAAAAGATGTACCTAATGGAGCTACAGTAGTTGGCATTCCTGGAAAAGTTGTAAAGATAAAGGAAGATATAAAAATCACACTAAAATGATTTTAAGTGAAACGATACATTAACATAACATAAGATAAAGGAAGGTAATAATATGGACACTACATTTTTTTCGCAATTTATAATGATAACAAATATATTTACAATAGTTTCAATAATAGTACTAATAGGACTATTTTTTATAACAAAAAAATTAAGTAAAAAAGTAAATTTCACAAAACTAATGATAATATCTACTTTATTAGGTATAGGACTAGGGGTGGTAATTCAATGGGTTGCAAAATTCCCCAAAGATCCAAGTACTATAATATGGTTAACTGAAGTAAACAAGTGGTATGGACTTATAGGATACGGATTTATGGACATATTAAAAATGCTTGTAGTTCCAATTGTATTTGTATCAATAATAAGAGTTATTATGAACTTAAAAGAAGGCGAAGATATAAATAAGCTAACTGCAAGAACAATAATAATGTTACTTGGTACAACTGCAGTAGCAGCAATTATCGGAATTATTATAGGTAATCTATTTAAATTAGGGGTTGGACAACAAGTTGCAGTGGCAAGTGGCGAAATGAAAGAGATAACTCCAGTAGTAGATACACTAAGAAGTTTATTACCATCAAATCCAGTAAAAGTAATGGCTGATTCTAATATAGTAGCCGTAGTGATATTTGCAGCATTTATTGGTTTAGCTATAAAAAGATTAAATAAAAAATATTCAGATGTGATAAAACCTTTTGTAGATTTAATAGAAGCTTTTTATAAAATAATTGTTAGTGTATCTATAACTGTTATAAAATTTATGCCATACGCAGTTATAGCTCTTATGGCAAATACAATAGTAGGTCGTGGAATTAGCTCTATATTTGGTGTAATAGACTTTATAGTAGCTCTATATGTAAGTGTATTTATAATGTTTATAATACATTTAATTATAATAAGCTTAAATGGAATAAACCCTATAACATATATAAAAAATGTTTCAAAACCTCTTATACTGGCATTTACATCAAGATCAAGTGTAGGAACATTACCGGTAACAATAGAAGCTTTAACTGATAATGTTAAAATGGATGAGGGTATAGCAAGTTTTGTAGCTAGTTTAGGCTCTAATATGGGGATGAATGGATGTGCAGGTATTTATCCAGCATTAATGGCAGTAACTATTGCAAATATGTCAGGTACGCCTATGGACTTTAGTTTCTATGCAATGTTAATAATTGTAGTGACAATTAGTTCGCTAGGAATAGCTGGAATACCAGGAACAGCTGCTATGGCTGTATCAGTTGTAATATCAGGTATGGGAATGGGAGCATATTTCCCACTTGCAGGAGGTATATTAGCTATAGATCCTATATTAGATATGGGTCGAACTATGCTTAATGTAAATGGTAGTATGACATCAGCAGTAACTGTTGCAAATTCATTTAATAAAATAGATAAAACTAAAAAATAAGATATATCATTTATTAAATATTTAAATATAAAAGATAAACAATCTAAACAGGTTACTGATAATTATCACTAGCCTGTTTTTTAATATTAAAGCATTTAAGAACATTCCTAAGAAACATGAGTATAAAGTGTTGAACTTGTATTTAAAGTAATTATCATATAAAATAATAATTACTTTAAATATATAATTTTATATAGTATTATTTAACTATACAATAATATAGATGAGGTAGAATATGCATTTTACATATATAATAAGATGTAAGGATAATTCTTTATATACGGGATACACAAATAATATATTAAGAAGAATGAAAGAACATGAAACTGGTATAAATAGCAAATATACAAAAAGTAAAGGATTTGAAAAACTAGAAGTATACTTTGCAAGTAATAGCAGAAGTAAAGCAATGAAGTTGGAAAGTTATATAAAAAAGCAATCTAGAAATAAAAAGCTTAACATAATAAAAAGTCCAAATGAGTTTATAAAAGAACTTGAAAATAGTTCAGACTACTCACTTGGATCTGATATAATATAAATTAATAGATATAATAGCTAGGGGAGCCAATGGCTGAGAAGTAGCAACTGACCCTTATACCTGATCTGGATAATGCCAGCGTAGGAAAGCTTATACATAAATATAATATATTATATATTTATAACTATGTAGTCAAGCTATACCTAAATTAGGTATAGCTTTTTTATATAACTAAAACAAGGGGGATATGGTTATGCAAAAATATAGAATACCAACACTTACAATAGCAGGTTCGGATTCATCAGGGGGAGCAGGTGTACAAGCCGATTTAAAAACATTTAGTGCAATAGGAACATATGGAATGAGTGTTATAACAGCAATAACAGCTCAAAATACGAAAGGAGTATTTGCAGTAGAAGAATTAAGTAATGATATAATAAGAAATCAAATTGAAACGGTATTTGACGATATAGTTCCCAAATCTGTAAAAATAGGAATGGTAAGTAGCCATGAAATCATATTAGAAATAGCAAGAACTTTAAAAAAATACAATCCAAAATATTTGGTAGTGGATCCTGTTATGATATCTAAAAGTGGATATTCGTTGCTAAAACCACAAGCACAAGAAAATTTAATAAAGTATTTAATTCCAATGGCATATATAATAACACCTAATACAGAAGAAGCTCAAGAAATAACAAAAATAGAAATAAAAAATATTAAAGATATGAAACTAGCAGGAGAGGAAATTTTAAAAATGGGACCTAAATATGTACTAATGAAAGGTGGGCATTTAGAAGGTGATGCAGTAGATATTTTAATAGGAAAAGATACATTTGAAGTCTACAAAAGTAAAAGGTTTGACAGAAAAAATACACATGGAACAGGATGTACATTATCTTCAGCAATTGCATCTTACCTAGCATTAGGATATGACATTAAAGACTCAGTTAAACTTAGTAAGGGTTATATAACAAAGGCTATAGAAAATAGTTTTGATATAGGTCATGGAGTAGGACCAGTACATCATTTCTATAAATTTGATAAAGCTAGTGAGGTAGAATATGTTTAATAAAGAAAAACTAAAAGAATATTTAAAATTATACTTAGTTACTGATTCAGAGATTTTAAAGAATAAGGATTTTTATGAAAGTATAGAAGATGCTATAAAAGGCGGAGTTAAAATAGTCCAATTAAGAGAAAAAAATGCATCAGGTAAAGAATTTTTAGAAAAGGCGATTAAGTTAAGAAAGTTAACTAAAAAATATGATGCCCTATTAATAATAAATGACAGATTAGATATAGCAATTCTCAGCGATGCAGATGGAGTTCACGTTGGTCAAAATGATATAGATGCTAGTCTGGCTAGAAAGTTATTAGATGAAGATAAAATTATAGGTGTATCAGCTAAAACAATAGAGCAAGCACAAAAGGCAAAGTTAGATGGTGCAGATTATATAGGTGTAGGCGCCATGTATAATACATCAACTAAATTAGATGCAAAATGTATTAAATTTAATACAGTCAAAGAAATAAGAAAAAATATAGATATACCAATAGTTCTAATTGGTGGAATAAGTATAGATAAAATTAAAGAATTAAAAGAATTAGGTAGCGATGGATATGCTATTGTGTCGGCTATATTAAAAAAAGACGATATATATTTAGAAACTAAGAGGTTTATTTCAATTATCTAGAACATGTACCAAAACTTATTGAAAATAAAAAAAGAAAGCTATATAGCTTCCTTTTTTATGCTCAATATACAAAACTATTTTTTATAAGGTAATTTTTTAGAAGGTGGAAGATACTTTTCTTTAACTTGAGTAGGAATAGTACCGGCAGCACCAGTTGCTCCCTTAGGACCTGGTTTACCAGCAGTACCAGCAGCACCCTGAGGACCAGTAGGACCTTGTGGGCCAGCCGGACCCATAGGACCAGTAGGACCTTGAGGACCCATAGGACCAGTAACACCTGAACCAACTGTACCAGCAGAACCTTGAGGACCCATAGGACCAGTAGGACCTTGAGGGCCAGCCGGACCTTGAGGACCCATAGTACCAGTAGCACCTTGAAGGCCAGGCATGCCGGCCATACCAGCCGGACCCATAGGACCCATCTCACCTTTAGCACCTTGTTTACCAGGTTTGCCAGCCGGACCTTGAGGACCCATAGCACCAGATTTTCCAGGAAGACCTTGAGGACCCATAGGACCCATAGCGCCAGGCTTACCAGGTTTACCGGCAGGACCTTGAGGACCCATAGGACCTTGTGGTCCTGGAACACCAACAGATGTTCCTACATTACATAATGGATTAACATAAATTTCTTTTCCAAAGTCTATATATTGTATTGAACTTATTTTTACATATATAGGACCTTTACCAGAGCAAGTTTTACCCATCACGGCAAATTGATTTACCTGACAAATACGTAGTCTTAATATACAATCACTATCTTCTAATTTTAACCCCACCATTTTCCCTATACAATCACATAATAAGCTATAAATTTGAAAATCTGAAAAATTTATAGGATATACAAACGTAGGACACATACCTTGATCCATAGTAGAACATCCACAAGACTTTTTACTTTTTATAGGTTTGTTATCACACTTAGATGATTTATCACAATGCTTATGTGTGCTAGAATAACAAGGCTTTGTACAATTATTGTTACACATCCAGTCTTTACTCATATACAACACTCCTGTTTAAAAATTTGTAGTATTACTACACAATATAGATATATGATTTAGATGGCAAAAATGGGACATAGAATATCAAATTAATCAATATTAGAATATTTATTATATAAAAAAATATAGAGTTAATTTAAATCAAAGATAGATAATAAGTAAAATATATACATATATAAGGAAAAAATTTCCATATTAAAAAATATATAATAATAATAAAGATAAGTTGGAAAATGTTTTCTTAAAAGGATATAGGGAGGAGAATATATGAGGAAAAGAGCAAAAATTTATAAGAAGCTATCTATAATTTTAGCAGGTGCAACTATTATCAGTAATATGCCGATACAAGTATTTGCACAAGGTAATTTTACTCCACAAGTTATAAATCAACAAAATGTAGAAGTAATAACACCTATTAGTGAGACAAATAAGGCTTATATACAAAATTATGATAGGCCAGAAGGTATTACATGGACGAGTTTAAAAGATAGAGGAACAGTAGATGCAGAAAATGGATTTTTAAGTGTTACAAATAATGGCGATTATAGGTTTATAGAAAATGAATCTAATATTTTAGAAGATGGAGAGCTAGAATGTAGATTCCAAGTTAGTAAAGAAAACTCAGGAAGATTTGGGGTACTATTTAGAGCAGATGAATCAAAACATGCAGGTATCGCTTATGATAGTAAAGATACATGGGTAATTTTTAATGAAAGTACATATAAAACATTTAAAGGACCTGAAATTCAACCAGAAGACTGGGCTGTTTTAAAGGTAACATTTATAGGTAATAAACTTACTGTAAATATTAATGGTGAAAAGTACTTTGATGAAGTTGTAGACATAATATCAGTACAAGAAGGAAAAGTAGGATATAGAAGTTGGTATAATTCAAAAACTACTTCTGTAGATTATATAAAATATGGTCCAGTAGGAAGCTTAGGTGATGGACAAGCACCTGATATAAAAATTGAAAAAATAGAAGAAGTAAATGTTAAAACATTTAAAAGAATGAAACCAGAATTGCCTTTAAAAGTAAAGGTATCATACAATAATGGAGCAACAGGCAATGCAAACGTAGCTTGGGATTATATAGATCCAAAGTTATACTCAAAAGCAGGAACTTTTAAAGTAGAAGGAAGTATAGTAGGTACAGAATTAAAAGCTGTTGCCAATGTAGAAGTTAAAGAAGATGGCGTTACATATGAACCGGATTTTAATTTAGTAGATAATCAAGGATGGAAGACTACTCAAGGCGGAGGGAGTATATCTTATAACAACAACTCTGTAACTATTGGAATGAATGGTAAATCATTAGCAGTTGATGAAAAATCTCCAAATTTAAAAGATTTTACATATGAGACAGACTTTAAATACAGTACAAATGATGGAAGAATAGGACTTACATTTAGACATTTATCAGATACTCAATGGGGAGCTATTTGTTATGATAATGGAAGCTGGGTATGGAAAAATGGAGAAGGTCAATATGGATCATTTGGAGGAAGTTCAGTAAAGCTTGAGAAAGACAAAACATATAGATTAAAACTAAAAGTACAAGATAGTAATGTATCATTATGGATAGGTGATGAACTTGTTGGATCGCAATCTATATCTAATTTACCATCAAAAGAAGGTAAAATAGGCTTACATGGTTGGTTTGGAAATAAAAATGTAAAACTATCTAATGTAAAAGTTGAGGAAATTTTACCACTTTTACCTCCAGAACTTGGAGACACACAGGAACAAGTAATAGAATCAAGTACAATGAAAGTAGTATTAGATAATAACTTTCCAAGAGTATTAAGATATGAATGGAAAGAAGACGGATCTACTTTAATAGGGGAAAATGAGCAGCTATACATAATGGAAGTGAATGGAGAAAAATATATTCCTAAAGTTACATGTAAAACTTTAAATAATGAAACTATATATAATTTAGCTATTGAAGAAATTGGAGTTACAATAACTCTTAAGATGAGTATTAATAATAATAAACTAAGAATGGAAGTAACTGATATAAAGGAATCAACTACAAAAGTTAAAACTATAAATTTCCCAAATCATAGCTTAGCATCAGTGCAAAGCAACCAAAATGGTAAAACAGCATCAGTTTTAACAACTGGAGACTGGAACAATATAATAGAAGAATTTAAAGATGTTAAAGATCTAGAAGCTTCATCAAAAGGAAAGACTTATGCATTTATAAATAATGATGACTTTGCAATAACTGTAAATAACAATGTTATAGAAGGTGGAAATAGAGTAGTTTTGTCAACTGAAAATAGAAATGGGTATAAAAAAACTGGAATAGGAAATGGAACATGGACTTACAGAGAAGAATTAAAAATGCCAGATGGATATAAAGCAGAAGAAGAGTTACCTTGGTCAGAAGTTATTATAACCAAAGATGCTAATAATGATAATATAGTAGATTGGCAAGATGCAGCTATTCACTACAGAAAAAATATGAAGATATCAAAAGGTGGAGAAGATATAAAAAATAATCTTTCATATATAGATATGAACATTGGTTATACACAAAATCCATTCTTAAGATCTTTAGATATGGTTAAAAAGATTTCTAATTATACAGATAATTTTGGTCAATTAGTCCTACATAAAGGATATCAGGCTGAAGGTCATGATGACTCTCATCCAGATTATGGTGGACATATAGGCATAAGACAAGGTGGAGTAAAAGATTTTAACACTTTAATTAATGAAGGAAAAAAATATAATGCTAAAATAGGAGTTCATATAAATGCTACAGAGTATGCAAGGGATGCATTTGAATATCCAAAAGAGTTAGTAAATGAAAATGCTCCAGGATGGGCATGGATGGACAAAACTTTCTATGTAGACCAAAGAAAAGATATAACAAGTGGAGAATTGTATAGAAGATTAGATATGTTAAAGAAAGATGCTCCAGATTTAGGATGGGTATATGTTGATGTTTATACAGGAAATGGATGGAATGCAAATAAATTAGCACAAAAGGTCCATGATTTAGACTATATGCTTGCAACAGAAATGAATGGACCACTAGAACAAGATGCAGTATGGACTCACTGGGGAGGCGATCCAGCTTACCCTAATAAAGGTAACGCAAGTAATATAATGAGATTTATAAAAAATGACACTCAAGATTCATTCTTAGCAAATCCATTATTGAAAGGTAATAAACACTTATTATCTGGAGGGTGGGGAGATAGACATGATGTAGAAGGAGAATTTGGTGTAGGAGTATTTTATAATCAAGTATTACCCACTAAGTATTTACAACATTTCCCTATAATGAAAATGAGTGATAAAGAAGTATTATTTGAAAATGGAGTAAAGGCTTTGGAAGAAGGGACAAATATAAATTATTATAGAGACGATAGATTAGTTGCAACTACACCTAAAAACTCAATAGGTGAAACTGGAATTGGGAAAACTCAATTATTTTTACCATGGGATCCAGTGAAAGAAGATGAAAAAATTTATCATTGGAATCCATTAGGAACAAAATCAGAGTGGAAACTCCCAGATAATTGGAAAAATTTAAATACAGTTAAACTTTATGAATTAAGTGACTTAGGAAAAACTTATGTTAAAGAAGTTAAAGTTGAAAATGGAAAAGTTACTCTTGATGTAAAGCAGGATACACCATATCTAGTTACAAAAGGCAAAATTAAAGAAGAAAGGGTAGATGATTGGGGATATGGATCAGAAATAAAAGATCCAGGATTTGACTCTCAATCTTGGAAGGTTTGGAAAAAGGAATCTGATGCTAAAAATACTAATCACATACAAATTATAAATGAGTCAACTGAAAGAAGAAAAGGAAATGATATAGTTAAAATAAGTGGAAATAATGGCGCAGATGCTGAGATATCTCAAAAAATAAAAGGACTTGAAGAAGGTGCAACATACTCAGTATCAGCATGGGTTAAAAACGACGATAAGAGAAAAGTAAGTCTAGAAGTTGAATGTGGGGATGTAGAAGTAGAAGCTGAAATAAATCAATCTTCTAAAAAAAGAGCAGGTCAAGCAGTTAAATTTAGAGGAGACACATTTACTAGAATGGAAGTTGAGTTTACAGTACCAAAAGGGAAGAAAGTAGCAGAAGTTTCTCTAGAAATAGGAAAAGGAAGTAAAGATTCAAAAGTGTATGTAGATGATTTTAGAATATGGAAGCATCCAGGTCATACAAATAAGGATGGATACGTACTATATGAAGATTTTGAAAATGTAGATGAAGGTATAGGACCATTCTATTTAGAAGAAAATAGAGGGAATTCAAATAGAACTCATTTAGCAGAAAGAGATCTTTTAGGAAGACAATATAAACATTGGGTGCTTGATGGAAGATTTTCATTGAAAACAAATCAACAGCCAAATGAAAATGGTGAAATGATAGTAACTGAAGAAGCTACGCTAAAATTAGATAAAAATAAAACTTATGAACTTGGATTTATATACTCATTAGCAGACGCTAAACCTGGATATAGTATAAATATCAAATCGAAATCACAAGGGGTTTTAGTTAATATTCCTCTAGAGACAACTAATGTATCAGGAGATAAGCTTACTAATGCAAAGGAAATAAGTCATAAGTTCACTACAGGAAATGTAGATGATTATTATATCTCAATAGATAAAAATTCTTTTGAAGGAAAACCTGTAGAGCTGATATTAGATAATTTATATATAAAAGAAAATAAGGAATCAATAAAAAAACCTAAGTTAAAGTATGTAAATTTAAATACTATAACTAATAACTTAAAAGTTGGTCAATCTGTTGAAATTTATATTAATGCATTAAAAGATAATGGAGAAAGTGTAAATCTAAAAGACGCTAAGGTTGAATATAACATTTCAAATAAAAAAATTGCTTCAATAGAAAATGGAAAGATAATAGGCAATTCTAAGGGTAGCACAAAATTATCTGTTAAGGTAATTTTAGATGGAAAAACTATAACTTCAAATGAAGTTTTAATAAACGTAGAAAAGAAATAATATAAAAATGGTCTTTGCTTATAGCAAGGGCCATTTTTATTATAATAAACAAAAAATATATTTACAAAGTGTGTGTATTAATCGTATAATACACTTGAGAAGAAAAATTTTGGATAAAGTGTATTATACGATTAATACATATAATCAAAAATTTTTATATAGAGTGTATTAATTACATAATA
>NZ_JAFFPK010000106.1 GCF_017590215.1 Clostridium sp. CCUG 7971 | reverse complement strand
AAAAACGTTGGTATTTAATACCAACGTTTTTTATTACTTAATATTAGCAGCATCCATCGTCAAATAATCCGCCACAAGAACAAGTTATTAATAATAATATTAAGAAAGGTATCCAAGCCATTATGTCTATATCAGCCCAGCAATCTCCAAAAGCTAAGAATAAGAAGAATAATACTATTATCCACCAAGCACCTGCACCAAAACATCCATCTCCAAAGAATCTATCTAACATATAAAAGCCCTCCCACTAATAAAGAATTTATTGATAAATATGTTAAATAATATTTACCATTGGCTAGCTGATTATATATTTAACTAACCGTTACCATAGTATATACTATGAATTTAATTTGATTTTGTTACTAAAGCTATAAATTATTAATCCCATATACCACAGCTGCAAAGTATTAATAATAATATTAAGAAAGGTATCCAAGCCATTATGTCTATATCACACCATGTATCTCCAAAAGCTAAGAATAAGAAGAATAATATTATTATCCACCAAGCACCTGCACCAAAGAATCCATCATCACCAAAAAATCTATCTAGCATTTTTGCTACCTCCTGTTGATATTTAATTTTGAGCTTTCGCTCTTAAGATATAATATGCAAGCTATATAATTTGTGATAGTGTTTTTTTGCTCTAAATTTAATTTTTAATTTTTAAACAAAAAATACTAACAAAAAACAAAAGAGAGTGCAATTGCACCCTCTTTTGCCTTACTTAATTAACATCCGCAGTCAAAACTATTGTCTAAGCATCCACAATCATCATCACCTAAGCCACAAGAACAAACTATTAGTAGTAATATTAAAAATGGAATCCAATCTGTTATGCATATTTCAGACCAGCATTCTTGGAAAGCTAAGAATAGGAAGAATAATACTATTATCCACCATCCACCTCCACCAAAACAATCAAATACTCTACTTAATTTATTACTCACACAAATCCCCTCCTAATATATAGATACTCTAATTTATGCAAGTACTCAGCTGTTATTAGGTTATTTACCTTCTCCATACTATACTATGTAACTCTTTAAAAAGTGTTATTATTTTTTATAAATTTCTAATAAAAATTTGATTTACTTTAATATGTTTTCAAATAAAAAAAGAGGCTCTACCTGAGCCCCCCTTAATGCTATTAACAACAGCATCCACCATCAAAATCAAAATTAGTTAAAAGTAGTATTAATAATACTATCCATATTAGAGCCATATCGTCGCAGAACAACCATTCTATAAGGTCATCTCCTAATAGAAGTATTGCTCCTAGTATTAGTAGCACTATTATTCCTAGTCCACCTCCACCAAATATACCTCCACCAAAGAAACGTTGTAAGCCTTGCTCATTTGACATTTTAATGCCCCCTTTTTTATTTATAGGCAATTATTATTTCTACCTACTTAATAAATATTATGTATTTGTGGCTTAAATTGTTACATTTTATTGTTTTATAGTTTCATTTTTTTGCTTGTACTATTTTTATATAAAAAAAGAAATCACTAGGATTTCTTCTAAACCAAATACTAACAACAATTATCATCAAAATTAAATAATAAAAGTATAATTAATATAATCCATATCCATATGCTGTCATCTTCTAAAACGCCATCTAATATATCTGTGCATAGTACAATAAATATTAATACTATAATTACTAGCATTCCATTGCCAAAAAGGCCATCATCGCCTCCAAAAAAACGGGATAGCGCATCTTCTAATTTTGCCATGACCTTCCCCCCTTAATTCAAAGCTTTCTTGTTTTAAGTATATGTCATAGCTGATAAATAAGTTACCTCTTTAAAACTCTTATTAGCCAATTTGTCTAATTCTTCATCACACAAGCTATTGTATTTATCTGCATCTTCTAAGTGCTTTTCCTTATTCTTATGTTCTGATATACTTTGTATTAAACTATCTATTGATTTTATTTTATACTCTTTGTAGTCGTTTATTAAAAATGTTGTTTTAGAGTTTGTAATACCTTTTTTTATAGATACCAACCTCGATATGTACTCATCCTTCTTTTCTTTAACATGTTCTTCTTTTTCCAATATATCCTCTAATATAATATTGGTTTCAAATACATAGTCCTTTATCTTTTGCATATCTAATGTCACTGAATTATAATATAAGTTTGTTAATATTATTAAAAATACTCCGATTGATGATACTACCAATCCTATATATTTCATAACAATTCCTCCTATGTGTAAATTTATATTATAATTTATATTCTTTTACTAAAAATTTATTACTTTTTTATAATTGTATATTGAATTTTTTTACATATTATATTAAACTACAATTAAAATTAATCAACTCTTTTAGGAGGTTTACAATGTTTGAAAAAATAAAAGAAATAATAGCAGAACAACTAGGGATAGATAATGTAGACAAAATAACTCCACAAACATCTTTAATAGATGACTTAGAAGCGGATTCTTTAGATGCTGTAGAAGTTATAATGGCACTTGAAGATGAGTTTGGAATAGAAATTCCAGATGAAGAAGCTGAACACTTCAAGACTATAGGCGATATAGCTAAGTTTATAGAAGATAATAAATAATAAAACCGAGCATTTAAGCTCGGTTTTATTATTTATATATTTAATTCTAGCAACAACAATCATTGTTATTATTAAACATAAACACTAAGAACACTATAAGTATAATCCAAATAAATGAATTATTTTGTTCAAAGAAGCATCCTATATCTCCATTGCCCATAAATAAAAAAATTATAGCTCCTATTATTAAAAATAAAATAAGTGGGTTATCATCTATACAATCAAATCCTCTAAAAAATCCTGTTATTTGATCCATTTATACTCCTCCTTAACTTGATATGTAACAATTTAATAGTTCTCTTATTTATAAATATGATTGTATATTTATCTTTGTGCATGTACAAAAAATAGTATGAAAATATTAACTATCTTCATACTATCTATACTTATTTTTCTTCGTAGAATTTTATATTTTTAAGTACTATATCTATTGTTCCATCTGGATTTTGTCTTACGCTATATTTCATTGGATCCTCAAAGTCAGCTAAATTTCCTTTTAAATCAAATCCATTATCTGTTTTTATACTTCTCTTTTTAAGCTTCTTTTCAACCCATTTTTTATCTATACTAAAGCCTTCCTCTAATCCTTTATCTTCCATATGTTCTTTAAAACTGTCTTTAAGATTTTCATCTTTTATAGAATTTTCTACAAAATCATGAATATCTATTTCATGCTTTTCTTTTAATGTATAGTTTAATATGCTTCTAACATCTTCTGCTTGCTTTATATCATCACTTAATGCATTTGTAATCCAGTTTTCTGCTGAGTTTTTAAACACTTTAGTCTTGTATTTATCATCTTCTATCTTCTCAGCATTTAAAAATTCTGTTATAAACTTAGATTCACTTTCTTCTTTTTCAGCATCTTTATCTAAAAGTCTTAAATGGAATTCGTCATTTATACCGCTTGTTCCAATTATTGCACATTGCTTTTGTCTACCAGTTTCTGGTATACCTACTTCATTTGCAACCATTTGTATATTAAATTTATCGTCTATAAATTCTATTGAATGAGTGTAAAGTTTCTTATAATCTAACTTTAATATAGCCACATATTTTTCATCTTTTACAGTATATAAACATACTGCTAAGTCACAAGATTCTATTTCTGCATTAATTTTCATAATATCAAACAGGTATGCTGCTATTTCCTTAGAATTTTCTAAAAATGTACTTTCATCATATATAATTTGCTCACAGCAATTTTTTATTGTATTATCATTATAATTTTTAAATACACCTTTTCTTAGATCATCATCTTTAGTAACTCTTTTTATAACCTTTTGGAAAAACTTATCTACTTCTTGATTAACTTTCCCTTCAAAATCATTTAATATTGGCACGTCACTATTTTTATCTAGAACATGTACTATAAACTTATGTATTATCATATTTCCTGCACCTCAATCTTTTATATATTTTATCTATCTTAATTTTTCTATTAAATCTTTTATATCACTTGGTAAATCTGCTTTAAAACTTAATTTTTCTTTAGTTCTTGGTTGGTTAAACTCTAAACTATACGCATGTAGAGCTTGTCTATTAATAAGATTTTCATCAACATGACCATAAAGTTCATCACCTATTATTCCATGGCCTATAGATTCCATATGAACTCTTATTTGATGAGTTCTTCCTGTTTCAAGCTTTACCTCTAATACAGTAGCATCATTTAATCTTTCAAGTACTTTATAGTGAGTTACTGAAGCCTGTCCCTTTTCATCTATAACTCTTTTTATACTATCTTCAGTTGGTCTATATATAGGCTTATTAATAGTTCCTTCATTATCTAAAACCTGTCCTTTTACAACAGTTATATAAGTTTTTTCAACCTTATCTTCACTCATATCTTGGGATAATGTGTGATGTGCATAGGCATTTTTTGCAACTATTACAAGACCTGATGTGTTCATATCTAATCTATTTACAAATCTTATTTTTACTTTTTCATTATTTTTTATAATATAGTCTGTTACAGCATTTGCAATAGTTTTATCATAATGACTTTTAGTTGGATGAACTACCATAAATGGTGGCTTATTTACCATTATTAAGTCAAAATCATCATATAATACTTCTACATTTAAATCTTGTGGTTCAAAGTTAGCCATATCTTCTTCTATTTTTACTTCTATCAAATCACCTTTTTTTATCTTAGTACTTGGCTTTTTAAATTCACCATTCACTGATACACTTTGTTCTCTTTTCATTTTAGATAAAGATCTTACTGAGAAGTTTAATTTATCTAATAATACTTCTTTTAAAGTTAATTCTTCATCATTTATATATGATATAAGGTTATATTTCTGACCTTCTTTTTTAAACAAATCTACACCTACTTCCTTTTTGCTAATAACATTATATATTTTACACTATTTTTTTAATATATAGATGCTTTTTTTGACTAAATTAAAGAAAAGACTTTAATTTATTATACAAACTAAAGCCTTTTTGATTATTTATAATTCTTTATTGTTTGACATTCTTATTGCTAAAACTTTTTACTAAAATTAAAAATGCAATTAAGCAACATATACCACCTAATATAAATGGTAACTTATTTCCATAATCAAATATAAATCCAGAAACTAAAGATCCTGTAATCATACCTATCGCTTTAAATGAACCTTGAATTCCCATTACCTCTCCATAGTTATCTTTAGCTAACTTAGATACTATACTTTGCTGCATAGGAGTAACTAGTGCGCTTGATGCTATAAATAAACTTAAGAAAAGTAAAGCTACAAATATATTATTACTCAAGCTTGATATTATTATAGAAATCCCTGCTATTACTAATGCATATATTATACTTTTATTTTCATTAAACTTCTTACCTAAATATGGATTAACAAATAAGTTCATTATTAAAGCTATTATTCCTGCTACCGCCATAACTGCTCCGTTTACAGTAGTTGGCATATTTAATACTGACTCTATATAATAATTTATCGTTGAATTATAAGATGTTGTTGATATCGTAATTAAAGTCATTACTATCATCATTATTCCTATAGTAGACTTTAAATCAACTGATTTTTTACTAGGTTTTAAGTGGTTTAAGTAAATTTTAAATTTTCCATATTTATTATTTATGGTTTCATCAATTAAAATATAAATTATTATTGCTACTATAATAGATAATATAAATTGACTTATAAAAGCGTACTTATATCCAAAACTACCTATTGTTCCTCCAAGAAGTGCTCCTGCTGAACTTGCAATAGATCCAGTTGCAGTGTGATAAGCCATATATTTTACTCGTTCTTTTTTCGTAGATACATCACTTATATATGCAGTTGCCACTGTTATAAAGCCAACTGACATTCCTCCTCCTAGTATTCTAAATAATAAAATCGTACTTGTAGTTTGCGAAAGACCAAATCCGAGTTGGCTTATTCCATATCCTAATACTCCTATTATTAAAAATATTTTTCTTCCTTTTGTATCAGACATAGCTCCCCATATTGGAGACATTACAAACTGAGCAATTGCCATAGTTGAATAAAGTACTCCAAACATATATGTAGGTAGTCCCAATATATTTATTAATGTTGGAGTTACAGGATGAGCCATGTTAAATGTTGTCATAGTTATAAAGTTTATAAATAATATTTTCTTTAGTTTATTTTTGTCCATATTGCCCTCTATCGTTAATAATATTTTATACATTATAAAATACCCCAAATTGTTATTTTTAAATTGTTCCCAAATAAAAAATTCGTTTTACTCATGTTACCAATTGCCTACAAAAAATGTACATTGCTCGAGTAACTGTGTTGGCGAAACATTTTAAGCTTAGTAACTGAAAATTATATGTAAAAAAGTCTATCAATTGATAGACTAATTTTTATTATGTGCTTCGAAATTAAAAGAATGACTTCTATTATCTTGTTGTACATTTATACATCCAGTTTCTAAAAATGGTAAATCAACTGTATATCTTCCGTCAAAATCTATATTTACAGAATATAAATCAAAATAGTTTTTGTCTAAAGTTAATCCTTTTGGAAATAAAAACTCTACATATCCTTCTTTATAAGGCTTTATTCCATATAAAAACATTTTATCACTTTCACTAACATGATTTTCATTATCTCCCATATTTCTTTCATATGAAGTTAATTCTATGTTAGATCCAAAATGTGTTACCTCTTCATTTTCTTCCTCTATCTTTCTTTGAAAAATTAATTTTGCACTATTTAACCTATAAGTATATTTACTTTCGTTCTTTATTTTAAATTTAAATATAGTACCTTCTTTAACTTCCTTTTTATCATATAAATCTACTCTTATTTCTTTTATATTTGTTTCTTCATAATCATTTACATGTATCATATCTTTAAATATTAATTTATTACCTATAAAAAATACTGTAAATACTATTAGTATGCTTATTGAAATTTTTATAAATCTTTTCATATTTCTCCCTCCCTAATATTAATAGTTTGAATTTTTAGACTTTATAATTTTTAGAGACACATACATTGATATTATAAAAATTATAAGAGTTATAAACGTAATAGTATTTAAATTTAAATATTTTGAACTAGCATTTTCAATAAAATTAATTATTACATTTCCAATTGAACTTAATGGTCCATAACTAATAAAATAATCTGACCTTGAGCTATAAAATACTTTATCTGAAATCATACTTAGTGTATTTATGTAAAAAATCAAAATAAATACACTTATAAATCCGCATAGCCCTCTGACTTTATAGTATCCAAATTTGAAATACAGAGGTAGTATTATGGATATAATTACTAAAAATGAATTTACTCCAAAGTATATATCATCTAGTACTACTTCTCTAAGTAAAAATATAGAAAATATTTGATTTATTATTGTAGAAAGTATAGTTATTATAAGTATTGTAGCTGCCCCCATTATATATTTGGAATAAACTATATCTTCTTTACTTGTTGGCATACTTTTTATAAAATTTCTTGAATTATTTTCATAATCACAATAAAAAGTATTTGCTAGTATTAAATAACTTATAAATACAGGCGTTATATAATAATGTTGATCTCTAAATATTATATAAGATATTAAAAATATAAATAAATATTTTATATTTTTTATACCTTCTGTTTTTATGCTTGTTATTATATCTTTTTTAATTAAATTAAGCATTATTTTTCCCCTCCACATAATAATACATTACATCTTCTATAACTGAATTTTCTATACTAATAATCTCAATACTTTTTAATATATCAATAGCTTCCATAGTATCTAACTTAATTAAAGCTTCACTGTAATATTTATTATTTTTCATACCAATTATAAATTTACTAAGCTTTTCTAATTCTTCCCTTGATGCCCTAACTATTTTATAATCTTCTATTAAGCTCTCTTTATCCATTGTAAATACTTGTTTTCCTCTATTTATAAAAGTTATGTAATCAGCTATTTTATCTAATTCTTCTGTATTATGTGTTGATATTATTACACTTGTTTTTCCTTCTTCAATAAATTCTTGTAAATATCCTAATATTTCTTTCCTAATTATAGGGTCTAACCCAGCTGTAGGTTCATCTAAAATCAAAAGCTTTGCATCATGACTAAGTGCATTTGCTAACATTAACTTAACAGATTCTCCTTTAGATAAATGTTTTATAGTAAATTTTTCATTTAAATTAAATTTACTTAGGTAATTATTAAATTTATTTTTATCAAATTTTTCATACATTAATTCCATGATCTTTTTGAAATCTTTAATCTTAAGATGAGGATAAAAATCTAAGCTATCATATACAAAACCAATATTATTTTTTATATCTATAGGGTAATATTTAATTTCTTTATTAAATATTTTTATATTTCCTTCATCTGCATCTAATAAACCCATTATAAGTTTCATAAGTGTAGTTTTTCCTGAACCATTTGGTCCAACAATTCCCATAATAAAGCCTTCATCTAAATTTATATTTATATTTTTTAATTTAAAGCTTCCTAAATTTTTACTTAGATTTTCAATTTTAAGCATTTAATCACCCCTCATATATGCACTCTAAAATTTCTATTATTTCTTCCTTTGATAAATCTATCATTTTTGATATCTCTATTATTTCTTCAAGCTTACTTTCTATTTGTTTTACCTTTTCCTCAAATACTATTTCCTTTTTAAATCCTGATACAAATGTTCCTTTTCCCGCTACTATATCTATAAAGCCTTGTTTTTGAAGCTCTTCATAAGCTCGTTTTGTTGTTATAACACTTATATTTAAATCTTTAGCAAGTGTTCTTATTGATGGAAGTAACTGACCTTGCAAAATATCTTGTTCTATTATTGATTTTTTTATTTGATTTACTATCTGTTTATAAATAGGAATATCTGATGAGTTACTTATTATAATGTTCATGATTTCTCCTTTCTTTTTTAATTATCTATATATACTGTATATATTCAGTATATACTGTTAATATAAATATGTCTACTTCAATTTTATTAATATATGCCTTCATTCATATAGAATAAATTAACTTATAGTTTTATAAAATTATGTTATAATACAAAGTATGAAGGGGTGGAAAAATGAAAAGAATTATTACTATAAACTCAAATGGAGTTTTAAAATCTTTAGAGACTAAGGAGCTATTATCTAAAAAACTTATAGATGCAGGGTTTGAAGTAAGAGATGATTTCCATCCAGATACAGAACTAATTATATCAATTGGCGGTGATGGTTCTTTTTTAAAAACAATTCATGATTTTGAATTTCCTGAAGTACCCGTTGTTGGAATAAATACAGGGCATCTTGGTTTTTTTCCGGATATTTCTCCTGATAATATAGACGCTTTTATTGAAGCTTACTTAAAAAAGGATTATCTTATTCAAGATATCTCTCTTATACAGGCTAGTATATGCACTAATAAACATTGCTTAGATGTATTTGCTATAAATGAGGTTGTAGTAAAGGGTGATAAATCTAGAACTATTCATCTTAATTTAAAAGTAAATGATAAACATATACAAAATTTCAGTGGTGATGGAATGATTATATCTACTCCTACAGGGTCTACAGCATATAATTATGCTGCTGGTGGAAGTATTGTAGATTCGAGTTTAAACCTTATGCAACTTACACCACTTTATCCTATAAATACAAATGCTTATAGATGTTTTACATCTAGCATAATTTTTTCTAGTGAATCTATAATAAATGTTATTCCTGAATATAGATTTGAAGATTCTCTGTTAATAGTTATTGATGGTGTTGAACATAGATATAATCAAATATCCGATATAAAGGTTTTTGTATCAGATATAAAAATAAACTTACTTAGAATGTCAAATTATGAATTCTGGAGTAGAGTCTCTGAAAAATTTTTATAATATATACTTAGGAGGAATTTAATATGAAAATAGGAGTAATGAGTGATACTCATGGAAGTTTACTTTATTTTGAAAAAGCTTTAGATACTTTAAATGATTGTGATTTTATACTACACGGTGGTGATGTATTATACCATGGACCAAGAAATCCTCTACCAGAAGGTTATAATCCAAAAGAGTTAGCTTTAAGATTAAATGAAGTTCAAAATATACTTATCGCTAAAGGTAATTGTGATTCTGATGTAGACCAAATGGTTATAGACCATCCTATTCAAACACCTTATGTTGTAAGCCAATTTGGAAAACTTAGAGTTTTAGTTACTCATGGATATGTAGAATCAAAAGAAGAAATGATAAAGAAAGCAAAATCTATGAATGCTAGTGTTCTTATATCTGGACATACTCATGTAAAAGAGCTATACCTTGATGAAAATTTAGTAGTTTTAAATCCCGGTTCTACATCTATACCTAAAGATGGAAGTCATTCAGTTGCAACTATAGAAGTAATGGGTGAAGATCACCATGAGTTAGATTTAGATATAAATTTAATAGATATAAATAGTGGAGAAATTATAGAGTTAGATAATTAATAATAAATTTAATAAAAATAGGTATTGGATTAATCCAATACCTATTTTATATATAAAATAACTTATTCTCTTTGGTAAATTTTATTTACCCTCTTTCTACGTATTTTTCGGCTATCTTAACTATAAGTTGAGCACATTTTTCCATTGAATTTACTGGTATACATTCATTTTTACTGTGGAAATTTAATCCTCCAGTGAATATATTTGGACATGGTAGACCCATAAATGATAATCTAGCTCCATCTGTACCACCTCTTATTGGTAATATAAGTGGTTCTATTCCAACTTCATTCATAGCATCTTTTGCTATATCAACTATAAACTTAACAGGCTCTACTTTTTCTTTCATATTAAAATATTGATCTTTTAAATCTAAAGTTATTCTTCCATCATATTTTTCATTTAACTTATTTATACTTTCAGTCATATAAGCTTTTCTTTCTTCAAACTTTTGCTTATCATGATCTCTTATTATATAAACCATACTTGCCTTTTCAACATTACCATTTAGATCATTTAAGTGATAGAATCCTTCATAACCTTCTGTAGTTTCTGGTCTTTCACTTTTAGGGAACATTTCAGATACTTCAGCTGCTATATGTAGTGCATTAACCATTTTATTTTTAGATGCGCCTGGGTGAACATTTCTTCCTTGTATAGTTATAGTAGCTCCTGCTGCATTAAAATTTTCATATTGAAGCTCACCGATTATACCACCGTCTATAGTATAAGCGTATTTAGCTCCAAACTTTTCAACATTAAATAAATTAGCTCCTCTACCTATTTCTTCATCTGGAGTAAATCCTATTTTTATATCTCCATGTTTTATCTGAGGATTATTTACTAGGTACTCTATAGCTGTAACTATTTCTGCTACACCAGCCTTATCATCAGCACCAAGTAATGTAGTACCATCAGTAACTATTAAATCTTGACCTACAAATTTAGCAAGCTCTGGATAATCTTTAACTTTTGTAACTATATTTAGCTCTGAATTTAGTACTATATCTTTTCCATCATAGTTTTTAACTATTCTTGGTTTCACATCTTTACCTGTAACATCTGGTGCTGTATCTAAGTGAGATATAAATCCTATCGTTTCTATACCTTCTACATTGCCTTTTAAAGTTCCCATTACGTAACTGTTTTCATCTACGTTGGCATCTGTAAGTCCTAATGATTTTAATTCTTCAACTAAATAGTTAGCAAATACTCTTTGTCCCTCTGTTGATGGACAGTTTGAATTTTTAGGATCTGCAGTCGTATCAAATGTAACATATTTCAAAAATCTTTCTACTACTTTTTCTCTCATGTTTTAATCCCTCTCTCTTTAGTTTCTGTTGATCAGTAATCCATATATAATTAAGTATTACCATTATTTTACCATTTAATGTTTATATTTTTCTACATTTTCCGTTATTTTATTTTAATATACAATCATTTTTATTTATAATAATTTTGCTTATATATAAAAAACACCGCTATAAGCAGTGTTTTATGTAAAAATTCTTATTTTCTTTATTCTATTTTTATCTAGACTTTCTATACAGAATCTTATATTATCAAATTCAATAACTTCATTTTCTTCAGGCCATCTTCTTAAATGACCTATTATAAAACCGCCTATAGAATCAAACTCATCTGATTCTAACTTAACACCTATAAGTTCATTTATATCTGTTATTTTTGTACTACCTTCAACAATATACTCATCTTCTTGTATTACTATTATATCATCCTCTTCTTCATCATACTCATCTTCTATATCACCAACAATTACTTCTACTAAATCTTCTATAGTTATTAATCCTGATGTACCACCGTATTCATCTACAACTATGGCCATTTGACTTTTTTCTTTTTTCATCTCTTCAAGTATTGAGTTATCTTTTTAAATTCGTATGTAAAGAATGGCTCTCTTATATAATTATTAACATTAAAGTTTTTTATTTCATCATCTTTTAAAAATATTACATCTTTTATATTAAGTATACCTATAATATCATCTATTGAGTCCTCATAAACAGGAAGTCTACTTAGCTTTTCATTTTTAAACATCTCTATTATTTCTTCATAGCTATCTTCTGTATTTATAGCTATCATATCTAATCTTTGAACCATGGCTTCTTTAGCTTGCATATCACCAAATTGGAATACATTATTAATAATTTGTCTTTCTTCTATTTCTAGCACTCCTTCTTCATGACTTACATTTACCATAGTCTTTAATTCTTCTTCAGTTATATATGGTTGTACTCCCTTATCTTTTATACCAAATAACTTAAATATCACATTTGTGATTATATTAAATATCCATACAACAGGTGCAGTTATAAATATAACTAACTTTATTGGTTTAGATACAAAAAGTGCCACTTTCTCTGAATTATTTGCTGCTATTGTTTTTGGAGTTATTTCTCCAAATATTAATACTAATATAGTCATAACAGCTGTTGCAAGTGGTACAGCTCCAGGTTTCCCATCTAATATCGACATAAATAATGATGTTGATATTGATGTTGCTGCTATATTAACAACGTTGTTACCTACTAATATAGAACTTAGTAATTTATTAGGCTCCTCTATTAAAGAACTAACTAATTTAGCTCCTTTTACTCCTTCATCTTTCATATGTCTCATTCTTATTTTACTTAAAGACATTAAAGCTGTTTCAGATGCTGAAAAGAACCCCGAACCTATAAGTAATATTACTAAAATCCTATCTGAATCAAAATACCGGTCAAATCCAACCTTTACCACACTCCTAGTTTTTATTTTTAATGTTAGTATATTATATCATATATGAGCCTTATTGGGAAATAATACATATTAGTAATTACTTTAAATACATGTTTATTATGCCCTTATAATAATAATAAATATTTACTTATATTCTAATAAAATATATATGCTTATTTTTAATTATTACATATATAAAATTAATTTATTTCCATATACTATTATTACTGTATAAAGGAGGTATTATTATGAAAGATTTACTTGAAAAAGGTGCCGTATTACAAAGAGATAAAGAAACTTATGCAATAGCACCTCATGTTCCTGCTGGATTAATATCATCTGACCAACTTCGAAAACTAGCTGATGTTGCAGATAAATACAATGTTGGTGCAATTAAAATAACCGCCGCTCAACGTATTGCTTTAGTTGGATTGAAAGAAGAAGATATTGATAATGCTTGGGATGATTTAGGAATGAAGCCTGGTGCTGCTATAGGATTATGCGTTAGAAGTATTAAAACATGCCCTGGAACAACATTTTGTAAAAGAGGGTTTAGAGATTCTGTGTCTATAGGACTTAAACTTGACGATAGATATCACGGAATGAATCTTCCTAATAAACTAAAAATTGGAGTAAGTGGTTGTCCTAATAGCTGTTCAGATAATCATACTCGTGATATAGGACTAATGGGTATGCCTAAAGGGTGGGCAGTTTTTGTTGGTGGTAAAGGTGGTAATGTTCCAAGACTAGGTGATAAATTAGCTATTAATATACCTGATGATAAGGTTTTAGATGTAGTTGATGAAATCGTACAAATATATTCAAGTAATGCAACTGGTAAAGAACGACTAGGTTCTTACATAGATAGAATCGGATTTGATGAATTTAAATCTACAGTCAATTTAGACAATATTTTACAATAAATAATAAAAAAAATATTTTTTATTATTTTGTGTCATTTTTTGTAATTATATCATATGTTATATTAAGAGAAGCTTAAAGTAGAGTTTCTCTTACAAAACCAAATAATATGAATATCAAAACTCCTGTTAGTATTATAATTAATGATCGGATATAAAAATTTCTTTCCCCCCAAAATATTCTAAGCCACCTATTTCTCCCCCCCCCTGAATAGGTGGCTATTTTTATACTTATTTGGTTTAATACGTATATAAAGTTATTTTTTGTTAATAATTATAATTGAGAGCGGAAAATATATATCTCCCCCTAATAAGTATATATATAAAATAAAGGCGTCTACGAATTCCCCCTTGTAGACGCCACTTTTTTTAGCAACGGACCTGCCTTCCAAGATCGTTGGCGACATGAGCGAAGCGAATTTTATATTAATATTTTCTACTTATAAGCTTTTCTGTAACTTCTATAAGTATTTGTTTATATTCATTGTCTGGTAATTTATTTATATCTCTAAATGCTTTTTTAGAATACTTTTCTGCAATTTTTATTGATTCTTCTATACCACCATTATCTCTAACTAACTTTATTATGCCTTTTATTTCTTCTTCATTGTATCTATCTTTATCTAAAGCTTCTTTAATTTCTTTATGATTGTTTTTTATAGCTAAAATTAATGGAAGTGTATATATACCATCTTCTAAATCTTTTCCTGATTTTTTTCCTATTTCTTCATCTGTTGCAGTATAGTCTAATATATCATCTAGTATTTGAAATGCCATACCTATATTATGACCTATATTCCAAAATAATCTACACGTTTTTTTATCACATAAACTCTCTGCAGCTCCTATATACAAACTTAATGAAAATAACTCAGCTGTTTTACCTGATATTCTTTTTAAATAATCTTTCACTGATACGTCTTTATCATATCTTGAATTTAGCTGTTCTATCTCTCCCATACATATACGAGACATAACTTTCGTATCTACATCAATTCCTCTTTCTATTGATGATGTAGTGGCTAATATTCTAAAACATAAGCAAAAAAGGTAATCACCTATATAAACTGCATAGTTTTTACCATATCTTGACTGTATAGTTTCTTTTCCTCTTCTAAATTCGGCTTCATCTATAATATCATCATGTACTAATGTTGCCATATGAAACATTTCTATTACTGACGCAAATGCATGTGCTCTTTCTTCATTATATTCTCCAAACTTCGAAGCTATTATTGTAAAGGCAGGTCTTAGCATTTTTCCACCTGACTCTAACAATTCTAATATACTACTTTCTATAATCTTGTCCTTACATTTTGCATTTTGTGCAATTTGCTTTTTTACTTTTTCAATTTCTTTATCAATTATGGGATAATCTATCCAAAATTTACTCATACTCATCCCTCACTTTGTTGTCTTAATAATTTTTAATAAAATTTATTTAAAAAGCAGGAATCTCTTCCTGCTTTTAATTTTTATGTCTTTAGTAACTATTTTGCTAAAGAATCAGATTTTCCATGTACTTCATAGATTGGTCTTCTCTTACCCATCCAGAAGTTGCCTACCAGATTACTAATCCAAGGCATTACATAATAATCTAATCCGAATGTTCTACCTGCTCCACACATTAATGCTATACTTCCAAATGTGTACCATAAGATTTCCCATCCAGCCATAGCCGATAATATAAAGTTAACTGTCATAAATGCTGACGCTGCTGATGCTAAGAATGTAAATAATCCTGCTATTAAACATAACCCCATACCTATTTCAGCTATTACTACCATTGTTTGGAATAATACTGCAACCTCTGGAGTTGGCATAAATATTCTCATTATTTCTTCATAAAGCTTTGGTACTGTTTCTAAAATTGGTTGTGGCATATTTGTTGCTCCATCAACTGCTTGTGATGCTCCAGATACTGCGTCATGTAACCATTCAAACGGCATATTAACATTTCCTGCTCTTACCCAGCTGTCAGCTCCAATTGCTACATTATTTACTAACTCATTAATATACCCACCAATGCTTGAAGCTTCTCCTGCTTTTGCAAACATTGTATCCCATGTTCCTTCACCAATTAACTTTTTAAGACCTTCCATTAACCATAATGCACCTATATAAACTCTTAAAGGCACTAACCATAATCTGTTTCCTTTAGATGATAGGTGGCCTCTCATTATACATCTTCTTTCCTTCATTGCAAAGAATTCATGTTGAAGATAGTTATATACTGCGTGTACATTGTTTACTCCAAATAAGTATACCATATTTATAAGATGTTTCATTACCATTGCAAAGAAACCAGATAACTTTATTCCCATTAAATCTGCTACTGCATATCTTCCACCAATAGAAACCATAAATCCATGATAATTAGATTTAAATTCTACTTTTTCCTTATTTTCTATAGAAGCTATTATATTTTTAGCCGCTGTTACTGCTGTTTGTTCTGCAGCTTCAACTATTTGAGGATTTTCCTTTCCTGGTTCTTCTTCTATATATGCAACGTCTCCAACAACATATATATTTTCCCTACCTTGTGATTGCATATATTTATTAGCAGAGTATCTACCAGCTCTAGCTTTTTCAACATCCATATCACTTAAATCTTGGTTTGCCTGTACTCCACAAGTCCATATTAAAGTTTCAGTTGGAATAACTGTTCCATCTTTTAACTTTATAGATTCCTCTGTTACTTGCACTATTGGAGAATCTTTTAATATTTCTACTCCATGTTTAACCATATATTTTTCAGCTTTATTAGCTTGTTTTCTATCTAACATGTTTAATATAGTTGACATAGCTTCAACTACTAATAATCTTATTTCACTTTCATCTACTCTATATTCTCTAGCTAATGTAGTTTTCCACTCAAGTAGTTCTCCTGCCATCTCTATTCCAGTAAATCCTGAACCCGCCACTACAAAAGTAAGCATCTTCTTTCTTTTCTCTGCATCTCTTTCATAAGAAGCTTCTTTAACTCTGTCTTTTATATGAGCTTTTATTTTAAGAGCATCTTCTAATGACCATAGAGTAAATCCATTTTCTTTTACTCCTTCAACACCAAAGAATGCTGGCTCACTTCCTACTCCTATAATTAAATAGTCATAGCTATATTCACCTTGATTTGTTTTAACTACATTGTTATTGCTGTCTACATTTTCTATATAATCAACCACAACATTTACCTTAGTTCTATTGAATATTCTGTAAAGATCAACTTTTACTGACTCTTCAGGAACTCTACCTCCTGCAACTTCATGTAATTCAGTCATTAATGTATGATAAGGGTTCTTATCTATTAATGTAATCTCTACCTCATTATTTTTTTTATACTTCTTTGCTAATTTCTTAGCGGCATGGACACCTGCATATCCTGCACCTAAAATCACAATTTTAGTCGACATACTATTCCCCCTTAGTTATATTTTTTATATTAGATTGATGGCGATACTAACTATATATGATATACCTAGTATCATAAAGTTCTTTACAGCTGTAATAAATGTTTGTGATTTAATTTGATTTTTTTCAAATATTTTAATATTTTTTTGTATTATATATAAACTTAAAATAGTTAATAATGTCGAATTTGGTAATATTTTAACTATCACTGACAGTAAAATAACTATATATCCAAAATAATATATGTACTTATACAATTTAATAGCTATATCTTTTGTTATGTAGTATGGTAATGTGAATCTACTAACTTTAATATCTTCTTCTAAATCGCATATATTATTTGCAAGCATTATATTTGCAATTCCACATATTAAAGGTGTTGATACCATTAATATAGCTGTACCTTCTATAAAATTAAACTTCCCTAATATCATGCTACCTTCTATGTATATTCCAAAAAATTCTTTATCATATATACTTGCATATATAGTTATAAATGGTATAAAAAGACCCATAAATATACCAGAAAATACTTCTCCTAATGGCATTCTAGATATTGGTATAGGTCCAAATGTATAAAATATTCCTATAAAAAAACAAATCACACCTATACATAGGATTAATATATTTGTTTTAAATGCAAGTAGTATACCAAATATAGTGGCTATACTTAATAATATAGCTATTGTATGTAGACCTGCTTTTTGTGAAATTCTATGTACATGTATTGGATTTTTCCCTTGATAATTTTCACCTTGATGGCTTATTTCATTTTTGTAATCACAATAATTATTAATAGCTGTTGTAGCCATATCAAATGTTATCATTGATATAAACATTATTGTTAAATTAACAACATTTATTTCGCCATATCTATATATGCTATATACAACCCCCATAATAAATGGAATCACACTAGCTACTTTTGTTGGAAGTTCAACAAAATTTATATAGCCCTTTAAGTTCATCTTGTTCTCCTTTATATTACTAACTTTATACCTTCTTTATTTAAAATATGTTCTAATTCTTTTTTTAATATTTTAATTTTTTTCTTTATATCATTTCCTATATCTTTTTTATAAGTTATAAATAAATCATAATTACCTTCTGCTACATTTTCACATAAATTTATAAGTTTTCCTAACTTTAACTCTTCCTCTACTGCAATTTTTGGAACAATTGCTGATGTATTCGGATTTTTTAAGTATTCTTTTATGGTATCTAAGGAATCCGTTTTCAAGCAAAAATTTATATTATTTAATTCTTTAATTTTAATAGAATTAGAACTTGAGTCATCATCAAGTATAGCTATTGTATTTTTATCTACTTTGTCGCATTCAATATATTTTTTACTAACTAAAATTAGTTTACTACTTCCTATATGAGTTGATACAAGGTCCGTATCATTTATCTTGTTGCATCCAATTACTATATCTGCTTTGTTATGTAAAAGCATTGATTTTTCATTGGATTGTAAGTACCTATTTATACTTATATTAAATCCATTAAATATTTCACCTATATCTCTAGCTATAGTAGATATAAAGAAATTTGCATATACGCTAGACATATTTATTTTTATTTCTTTTCTTTCGTAATTTTCTGAGTTTATTTCTTCAAGTAAATTATTATGTATATTAATTATTTCTTTAGAGTATTTGTATAATATCTCTCCCTTACTAGTTAGCTCTACTCCTCTATTACTTCTTTCAAAAAGCTTCACTCCAAGATCTTTTTCTAGCTTAAAAAGCTGATGACTTAAAGCGGGCTGTGATATATGTAAATCTTTTGAAACCTTTGATATACTTTTTAACTCTGCCACTTCATAAAAATATCTTAAACTACTTATTCGCATATCATTATCCACTCCCCTAAAATCTAATTAGAAAGCTCAAAGCTATCATTAACTATCTTAAAGTTTCCTTTTAATCCTTTTGTTATATAGACTTTACTATTGTTCATTACAAATATTGCCTCTGCTGTTTCTAATTCATCTAAAAACTTTAATCCTTCATCTAAACCTTTTGTAAATATTAATGTCGATAAAGCATCTGCGTCTACTGACTCATCTGCAACTATTGTTACTCCAGCAATGTCTGTTTTATATGGATATCCAGTTTTAGGATTTAAGATATGGTGATATTTAATTCCATCTTTTTCAATAAACCTTTCGTATACTCCTGTTGTAACAACTGATTTATTTGCAATTTCAATTGTTCCGATAACATTTCCTCTATCTTCAAATGGGTTTTGAATCCCTATCTTCCATTTATGTTCCTTATCTTTTGTACCCATAGCATATATATTTCCACCTAAATCAATAATTGCTCTTTCTACGTTATTCTTTTTAAGAAGTTTAGCAATATCATCAGCTATATAACCTTTAGCTATACTACCAAGGTCTATCATCATCCCTTTTTCGCTTAAGAATACTTCTTTTGTAGAATCATTCATCTTGACTTTTGTGTAATCAATATTTTTTATTACTTCTTTGATATCATCTTCACTTGGCACATTTGCCTCTGGAAGACCTATACTCCAAAGCTTTACTAAAGGTCCTATAGAAACATCATATCCTCCATGAGAAAGTTTTGAGTATTTTAAAGCTTTTTTAATAAGATTGTAGCTAAAATAACTAAGTTTAACGCCTTTTATTCCAGCATTTTCATTTAATAGTCCTACTTCAGTTCCCTCTTTATTTATACTAACTAAGTCCTCTACTTCAGATACACGTTTAAATACGTCATCTAATAGTTTTTCACTTGCATTATCATAAAGAGTTACTTTTACCGTAGTACCCATAAATAATTCAGTTCTGCTAAGTTGCTTGTTAGAATCTTCTTTTGCACAACTTACTAAACCAATGGCCAAAATAATTGTTGTTATTATAACAATTACTTTTTTCCCCATAATTTCTATTCTCCTTTTAATTAAACTACATTAGATATAAATTATTAATATTTTATAGTAAATAATATCTATTCTCATTACATTTTATCTATTTTTAACTAATAATTCAATATTTTGTATAATTTTATTTAAGATTATTGTAGCTATTTTAAATTTTTTATAACTAAATTTAAAATCAAAAAGGTTTATCTTATTTATTTATGGATTTTTAAATATTCAGAGTGTAAGATTTATGTATAAAAAATTCACTTCACTAATGCCCTAAAGTATAATTTCCTTATATGTAAAAAACTGTTAGTATAGGTTAACCTATACTAACAGCACCGTTAATTATTTAACTTCAACTACTTCTTTTTCAGCTTTTCCTTCATTTGCATTTTTTAAAGCTGCTCCAAATAATGTCTTAGCTTTTGCAGATGAATGTGTTGCTCCTGTTACTCCATCTATTTCAGCAGATTGTGCTTCTACTATTTGCTTTTCTATTGCTGGTTCATATTCTGATGGATTAGTTCCAGACTTTTCTTTCATCATTTTATTGTATCCTTCGTTTGCTCTCTTATCTCCATCATCAGTGAATTCATTGTAGCTAGCTTCTACTATTTTTCCACTTTCAACTTTTACACTTACTCTTGCTTTTCCACCATTTTCATCAGCTTCTTTAGTTTCAGCTTCATAAACTCCATCTTTCATTCCTGATGCTGTTTCTTCTGTTTTTGGTGTTTCCTTTGCTGGTGCTTCTTCCTTAGGTGTTGATGAACAACCTACAAGTGATAATGTTAATAAACTTGCACATAATCCTACTAAAACTTTTCTTTTCATAATATTCCCTCCACATTTACATTTTTTATGTAATTACCTCTAACTGGATTATACAACGTTTTACAACATATATATTAATAGTTTTTTTTAATACAGTATAAATTATTTGTATCACTATTTTATTTTCCTATTTCTTAAAATTCAGTATAATGGGTTATATACTGAACTTTAAGGAGAAACGTTTTATGAAAACTTTAAAAAAACTTGATGTTGTTATTATAGTTTTTCTGTTAATTTTATCATTTACTCCACATTTAATATTTTCAAAGTCATTATCTAAAGAATACTCATCAACTTATGCTAATATTAAACTATCAGGAAAAGTTTATGATACAATTGATTTATCATCATTTAAAGGAGAAAAAACACTAGATATAAAAACTTCTCATGGTATTAATAAAATACTTATAAAAGATGGTAGTATTCAAATATTAGATGCTAATTGTAGTGATAAGTTATGTGTAAGGCAAGGATCTATTTCTAAAGTAGGAGAAACTCTTGTATGTTTACCTCACAAATTAATAATAGAAATTAAAGGAGATGAAAGTGAAAGTTTAGATGATATGATACTTTCACATTAAATATTATGAAACTAAATAAAACTTCTAAAATGGTATATATGTCTCTACTAGTGTCTATGGCTTTAATATTGTCTTTAATCGAGCGTATGATACCTACCCCATTTATAGCTCCAGGTGCAAAGCTTGGATTAGCTAACCTGATAATAATAATATCTGTTTATACCTTAGATAACTATAAAGAGTCTTTTCTTGTATTATTTTTAAGAATTTTCCTAGCTGCACTTTTAGGTGGTAGTGTTTCATCACTATTATATAGTGTTACTGGTGGAATCTTAAGTTTTATAATTACAGTTATAGTCAAAGAACTTGGAGGTAAGCATGTTTCTGTAATTGGCGTTAGCGCTTCTGCTGCTGTATTTCATAATGTAGGCCAATTATTAGCAGCATCACTTATACTAAATAATTTTAGTATATTTTTATATCTTCCTCTTTTATCTATTACTGGTATAATAACAGGTATTTTTATAGGATTATCTGCAAATTATGTTTTAAATCATCTTAAAACTTTACCATATTTCAAATATGCTAAAGTAAAATAAGTAACTATTTTTAAATATAATTTAAAATTTTATTAATAAAATAAAAATCTGTAAAATTAGAA
>NZ_JAFFPK010000105.1 GCF_017590215.1 Clostridium sp. CCUG 7971 | reverse complement strand
TGGGAGAGCACCTGCCTTACAAGCAGGGGGTCACAGGTTCGAGCCCTGTTAGTCCCACCATTACATAATGCGGCCTGGTAGTTCAGTTGGTTAGAATGCCAGCCTGTCACGCTGGAGGTCGAGGGTTCGAGTCCCTTCCAGGTCGCCAATTACACACTTTGCTGGTGTGGCTCAACGGTAGAGCAGCTGACTTGTAATCAGCAGGTTGTAGGTTCGATTCCTATCACCAGCTCCATTTAAAACTCTTAGATTTTATCTAAGAGTTTTTTTTATATTTAAAATTATCATTTATATATTAAAAATTCTAGCTAATTTATTAACAGGAATATTTTTTTATAGCTTCTTTAAAATGTATTATATGAACTTGTTCATCTAATATAATTCTTCTGAATATTTTTTTTATATATTTGTCATCTATCATGCGTATATGATTTTCATAATTACATATAGCTTGGTATTCTGATTCAAGATCTACATTTAATTGATCACATATATTATCTCCATAATAAACGAAGCTACCATTCCAAGGCTGACCAAGAGTGCTAAAAGAACCTCTATATTTAGGCTTTCCTCCTAAGAGGGTTATAACTTGACTTAAAATATCTAAATGATGCATTTCTATAAAAGATATTTTAAGCCACATATTTGCTAAATCTGTATCACTTTTCCCTAAATCTAAAGAGTGATATAAATACTGAGATATAGCACTAAACTCACTAATAATACCTGAGTGATCATCCATTAAAAGCTCCGCATAGTATGGATTTTTACTTTCTACTTTTATTTCGGGGTAAGGTTCATTAGCATGATATATATAATTACTCATATATAACCTCCTATATAAATTTATATTATAGAATTAAAAAAAGTAGAGGATAATAGATTATCTCCTACTTTTTTTTTGTTCCCATCTTAAATCTTTACCTATAAATTTTACCATTCTAAATTTATCAAAAATTCTAGAGAATATTCTTTGTGCATAAGCTTCTCCTAATTGTAGAGGAGTCAGGTTTGTAGAAATTATTGTTTTCTTTCCATTTAATAATCTAGTATTTAAAATATTAAATAACTCACTATTTGTAAATGAGTTTGCTAACTCAGTACCTAAATCATCAATAATTAATAAATCACACTCAAAAAGATTATTATAATTATCCTTAGTTATACGTTCATCACTATTTTTAAATTTATAGTCTTCTATAATTTCAAACATCTTAAATGATGTTTGATAAATAACTAAATGACCTTTATCTAAAAGAGATTTAGCAATACAGTTACACATAAATGTCTTTCCTAACCCAGTATCTCCGTAAAATAATAGATTTTCATCGTTATCTTTATCAAAATCAAGAACAAATGACTCGCATATGGATACTATTTCTAATATATTTTGCTGAGGAGACATGTTGGCCTCTGGCATTATTTCATCAGAAAGCATAGAGGGATCTATAGTTGAAAAGTTTTGGCTATCAAGCATCCTAGATAAATTAGACATTTTATATGCTTCATTTATAATTTGTTGTTTAAAGCAATTACACTTATTACCATTTTTTAAAAATCCTCTATCTTTACATAAATTGCAGTCATATTGAATATCTAAATATTTCTTTGGCACCTTAAATTTATCTAGTAAATAATCTTTCTTTTCTTTCAGTTCATCAATCTTATTTTTTGCATCCATGACAATTGAATCTTTATCCTTAGGATTTAAAAGAACTAACTTTGCAAGACTCAGCCCTAGCTTAGATATTTCTTCATCTATTTCCTTAATTTCAGGGATTTGAGAATATACATCTTTTTTTCTCATTTCTAAATCTGATTCAGCCTTGTCTCTTTTTCTTTCATAAGATGTAAGTATATCTCTTATAGTTACTTCATTCATTTAATCACCTACTTAAATTTATCTCTTTGACTTTCTTGAAGAATTTTTTCTAACTCATCAGGGCTATACTTATTAAATGTTTGGTTTATATTATGGAATCTAGTTTTGACTGTTGGAACAGAGCCCTTTTTATTGGTATTAGTAGAGCTTGATTTTTTTTCTTCATCTTTTTTCTTATTATACTCTTCTTCATATAATTTTAAATCATCTAGAGTTTTAACATTTTTATCGTTCCATTTTTTAATTACACCATTTATAAAAGTAATTGAAGGATTTGAAACGTTTTTAGCCTTAGAGCAAGCTTGAAGTATTAACTCAATATCCATATTAAATCTATCAATCCATCTATCCATATCTTCTTTTTCAGCTCTAGATGGATTTCTAGAAAATCCTAATTCATTAAATATAGTTCTATATAACATATACCTTTCACTTCTTACAGCAAAAGAATCCTTAACATCTTGAGGTGTGTATAGACTAGAATCGTACCAATTTCTAATTATACCCTCAATATATTTAACAGACTTTGAGGCACCATGCTTATCCTTAACATGTTCGTAAGCACAGATTATCATATCTGGACTCATATTATATTTATCCATTATTTCCATTATACTCATTTTTTCACCTGGTTCTAGATATCTTCCAACTATTTGATTTATAGAATTAAACATTTTTCTAATACTAGGATCATTAGAAGTTGTAACAATTCTATCGGAGTTAGATTTAATCGAAGGTGTATTAATTAATATATTGTCTGCATATAATTTTTTCAAATCTAAAAATTCTATTGAATAATCAAAATCCTTAAGACCATCGTTTTTATGCATTTTAACTAATCCTTTACTTTCCCAAAATTTCCAAGCAGAAATTACATCAGAAAGAGGAATATTTAAGTCTTTAGCAATTGATTCATTATTAAATTTAGGATTAAAATCAGGGTTACACACGTTTCTATACGCTAATAAGTAAACTTGTGTGTATAACCCATTTGCCATAGGCATATATATATCTATAAAGATATTTGCAATAGAAGTTTCACCTAAGTCTACTTCACTAACTTCTTTAAAAAACATTTTATCACCTCAGATTAGATTATATCATAAATGTACAAGACTTTAATTGTAACCTACAATTATAAAACTGAATTACAAAAATCATTGCAAATTTATCTTGCAAGAAAAGCTCATAAATTATTCGCGAAAGATAGGGGGGAGATAATTTGGTAATAAACTTTACTAAAAAAGTAAGAAAAATATTATCAGTAGTGCTTACATTAGTGCTATTGATGGGAGGAGGATTCTATCTACATAAGAGCAAAAATGATGTACCAGCTATAAAGGTAAATAATGAAAAAAGCAGAAATAGATATACAATGGACATTATTTTCAATGATGAAAGTAAAAGGCTAATGTGTAATCAGAATATAGAATATGTAAATAACACAAAAGTTAGTTTAGACAAACTATACTTCCATATATATCCGAATGCATTTTCTAAAGAAGAATTTGCTCCTTTTGAGAAGGAAGAAATGAAACAAGCATACCCAAATGGATTTAATGAAGGATATATAGATATAAAAAATATTTTAAACAATGGAAAGAAATTAGAACATGAAATTAAAGGGGAAAAAAATGATTTACTAGAAATAAAATTAGGGAAACAAATAAAGCCAGGAGAAAAAATATCAATAGATATGAAATATAATGTAAAACTTCCAAACTCTGAAGGTAGATTTGGATATGGAGACAATACAGTTAATGTTACAAATTGGTTCCCTATAGCATGCGTAAATGATGATAGAGGATGGAATTTAAAAGGGTATGAAACAGTTGGAGATCCTTTTTATAGCGAAACAAGTGATTTTTATGTAAAGATGCTGCTTCCTAGAAAATATAAAATTGGTTGCACAGGAAACATAATAAATGAAAAAGGTGATAATGATAAAACTCTTTATGAAATAGAAGCAAAAAAAGTTAGAGATTTTGCTTTCATATTAAGTGATAAGTTTGATGTAAATAAAGATTCTTATAAAAAAACAATAATAAATACATATAATTTAAATGCAGACCTTTCTAAGGAAGCAACTAAGGTAGCTAAAGATTCTATTAAAATTTTTAGCGAATTATTTGGAGAATATCCATATGATACATATTCAGTAATAGCAAGTGATTTCTTTATAGGGGGAATGGAATATCCTACATTATCTATGATAGATCAAAGTTTATATAATGAAAAAAATAAATTCCTAATGGAATATGTAATAGCTCATGAAACTGCACATCAATGGTGGTATTCAGTAATAGGAAATGATGAAATAAGTGAACCTTGGTTAGATGAAGCACTTACAGAATATTCTACAGTACTATACTTTGAACAAAAATATGGAAAAGATGTAGGTAATAAGCTTATAAAAACTATGGAAATTCAAACTAAAAATCATTCTAGTGAAAATATATTCAAACCAAGTACTCAATATAGCAATTCAATAGATTATAGTTTAAATGTTTATACTAAAGGGGCATTAGCTTTTAATGAAGTTAGAAAACAAGTAGGAGATAAAGTGTTCTTTGATACATTAAAAGAATATTTTAGTAAATATATGTATGAAAATGTAAATGGAGTAAAATTTGTAGAAGTTTGGAATAGTAAGGGCATAGATATAGATAAAATAATAAGGGAATACAAGTAAATTTTAACTTGGGCATTAAATTTTTATTTAATGTCCTATTTTTTTGGTATAATATAATCTATGATTATGAGAAAATGAGGTGACATAATGCTAAAATATTGTTCGATAGGTAGCGGAAGTAGTGGGAATTGTCATTATGTAGGATATAAAGATACAAATATATTAATAGATGCAGGCCTTAGTGGGAAAAGAATAAGCACAGGACTTGATGATATAAATGTAAATGCTGAAAATATAAAGGGGATATTCATAACACATGAACATTCAGACCATATAAAAGGTGCAGGTATAATATCAAGAAAATATGATATACCAATATTTGCAAATATAAAAACATGGTGTGCTATGAAAGATAAGCTTGGAGAAATAAAAGATAGTAATATGAAAGTTTTCGAAAATGATAAAAGTTATTCTTTAGGAGATATAATAATAAGACCATTTTCAATACCTCATGATGCATCGGATGCAGTTGGATACAATTTCTATGCAGAAAGTGAAAAAATGTCTATAGCAACAGATATAGGGTGCATAACAGATAATATAAAAAGGCATTTATATAAATCAAAATTAGTAGTATTAGAATCTAACTATGATGAAAGTATGTTAATGATGGGGTCGTACCCATATGCACTTAAAAGAAGGGTAAAGTCTGATAGTGGACATTTATCAAATGAAGATGCAGCTAGATTTTGTGTAGAGCTTATAAATGAAGGAACACAAAGGATATTATTAGCTCATTTAAGTAAAGAAAATAATTTTCCAGAGCTAGCATATGAGACTTCAAAGGGGATATTAACTCAAAATAACATAATAGTTGGACAAGATATAAAGTTAGATGTATTAGCTAGGGAAGAAATATCTGATATTTATAAAGTAAAATAGTATATATACAATATGAACGGGACAAAAGGAGAAATTTTATGAATATAAGTGTGATAAGTGTAGGTAAATTAAAAGAGAAATATCTTAAGCTAGGAATAGATGAATTTGCAAAAAGGTTATCTAAGTATTGCAAGTTAGATATGATAGAGCTAGATGATGAAAAGTGTCCGGAAAATTTAAGTGAAAAGGATATTCTTATAGTAAAGGATAAGGAAGGTAAGAAGATACTTAATAAAATAAAAAATAATAGCTACGTTATAGCTCTTGCTATAGATGGTAAGAATTTATCTTCTGAGGAACTAGCTGATACTATAAGCAAGTTAGCGGTGAGAGGTAATAGTCATATTACATTTATAATTGGCGGGTCTTTAGGGCTTTCTGATGAAGTTTTAAATAGAGCTGATTATAAGTTATCTTTTTCGAAGATGACTTTCCCTCATCAGATGATGAGGCTTATATTATTAGAGCAAGTTTATAGAGCGTTTAGAATAAATAATAATGAACCGTATCACAAATAAGTGATACGGTTTTTATTGTTTAAAAATATAATAATCTTCTTTATATAAAGAAATGCTAATAAAATGGAAAAAGCATTTAGCGGGAATAGCTTACTATAGTAAATATATAGTAAAGTTTATAAAAATATTAACGATATATTAAAATAAGGAAGAAAATTCTTGAAGAATTGTATTACTTAATAAATATATAGGAGGGCTTTATTATGGAAGTAAATTTTGAATATGAAGAATATAATTATTTACCAATTGACACCATATCTGTAATAGGTAAGTTTAATGATTATGATCCTAAGAAAGGAGTCATGATTAAAGAAGACAATAAATGGAAATTTAAATGTGATTTAAAAACAGGTGAGCATCTATATAAGTTTCTTATTAATGGGGAATTAAAGATTAATGACCCAAGTGCAAATATATATTTACCAGATGATAATGAAGAACTTTGGTCTATAGTTATAATTAATGAAAATAACCAGAGAATGTACAATAATACTGAGTATACAACTCATATAGAAAACTATAATATAGGTTCTTCAGTAAGTGAGCAAGAAAACATCATAAATAAAAAAGTTTTTAATATAAACTTAGATAAAAAAATAGTAGCAAGATTTCAATTTACTAATGTAACAGGCTTACATACTGTAACAACAGCATGGTATACACCTACAGGAGATTTATTCCAAGTAACTGAGAATAATTTATTTATGACACCTGAGGTTAAAGAACCAATAATGTTATGGTTTTGGATAGATTTAATGGATAATACTCGTAAATATCCCCTAGGAGCTTGGACAATGAAATTCTTTATAGATGGACAATTTATATTAGAAGATCAATTTAAATTGTTACAAAACTCGGTATATTCACCACAGGGACAGATAAGATAGTAGTTTGTAAAGTCAACTTTATAATATATAATCGCTTATCAGTGATTATATATTATTTAGAAAATAAAAATACAGGAGAGTGAATGTTATGAAAATAACTAGTAATGTTAATTTAAATGCAAATGTTATCAACAATAGAAATGACAATAAGGGTGGGGCTAGAAAGATAGAAAACAACAATCTAACTTCAGAAGTACAAGATATCAATAAAATAGCTAATGAGGGATATAAATCTTCAATTGTTAATGATATCAAAGACTCTTCAGATATTGAATCTAAAGAAAGCAACACAAGTAAGAGTTCAATAGGTAGATTTTTCAGATCAGTAGCTGATAAATTTTCTTATGTAACTAGTGAGGTTTCAAAATTTGTTAAGACATCAGTTTCTGTAGGCGAAAGTGTTATTAAAAGCGTGAAGTCAGTAGCAAATACTGTTGTTGATACAGCTAATGTTGTATCAAAAAGTATAAAAGATATGTCAGACTCAGTAAGTAAAAAAATAAAAGATACTGCATCACAAATAGCTAGTAGCTTCAAGCAAGTTACAACTACTGCCGCCGATTTAAAAAAATTAGCTGAAGAGACTAAGAATTCAGCTACATCTATAATAGGTACAGGAGTAAAAACAGCTGTTTCAATAGGAGGAAATGTTAAGGAAATAGTAGGAAAAATTTCAACATCAGTAAATGAAGTTAAGGCTGAGTGGAATAATCCAAACAATGGAATTGTAGATAAAATAGTTCAAACTGGAACAAAGATAAAGGATGGAGTAGAATCTATAAAAGAACCAATAAAAGAAGTAGGAAACACAGCTTCAACAGGATATAATGAAATTAAAAAGCATTATGAAGTTATAAAAAATAATATTAAAAGTTCGTTATCTAGCATTAAAGAAGTTAAAAATACAGTTGTATCAGTTAGTAAGGATGTACTTGATACAATAAAAACAGTTGCAGGTGAAGTTATAAATACAAGCAAAATGGTATATGGCAGTATAAGTGATGCTTCAGCTAATATAAAAAATACAATCAAAGATGGATATAAAGAAGTTAATGAAATTATACAAAACGCATATAATGGTAATGAAAAATATAGGAATAATCTAGAAAATAATGCTGGTATGATACCTTCATTAGCTTAAAGAGTTTTATCATTTTATTAAATTAATATAAATAATAAAAATGTGTTTCTTTGCAGGTGTAACGGAGAACCGTATCACAAGTAACGAATAATAGTTTAAAATATAAATTTTTTAGTTTATTTTAAATTGAGATCAGATACAATAATTGTATAAATTTTATCTAAATCTATGTGAATAGAATTCAAAATAAATTAGCACTAATTTTTACAGAGTTAGTGCTTTTTTCTTTAATCTTAGTTTCGATATCAAGTTCGATTACTTTAATTTCAATTCGTATGTAATTAAAAAATACATTATTTTTTCTAGTGAAACTAACAAGAATAAGTAGAGTGATTTAAATAAATATAGATTAAAATAGAAGTAAAAAATTATATATAAGGAAAACACCATTAACAAGAATGTTTAGTTAATGGTGTTTTAAAGTTAAGTGTATTAGCAATAATTACTACAAGTTTGAATTTTTTCCTCCCACCATCCAAAGGCAAATATTATACTATTGAAGGAAACAGGTAAAAATCCACCAATGTAAACACTAATAGATTGTCCAGGAGCAAGTATAATTTGTCCGCCATCAACAACTAACGTAGAATATGGAGATACTATTCTACTAAAAATAGAAACTCCATTATTTGGAGGATCAGTAGGTGTACTTAAATATATAATTTGACCTCTAGGAATTGGCTCTGGACAAATAGTTGTATTAACACAACTAACTAAATCACTAATTATTCCATTACTAATATTTGATCTTAAATAAAACTCAGCTGATAAATTAAGAGCTGAAATATTTGTTATAGTTATAGCGTTTAAATATATAATACGATTTGATTTAGGTGGATTTTTTAATACAGCTAATGCATGTTCAGTTTGACCACTTAAAACTGGAGTTTGACCAATAAAATAATTACCTTTTTCTGATTGATATAATGGATAGTCTATAGATACTTCTGTTGAAGTTGTACTATTGCAATATGTCATTGAAATCACCTATATATAAAATTAATAAGAAGATATAACTTCGTATATTTCATAGTATTCATGGTATATATATAATGCTACATATAAATTAAACATAACTTGCCTAAGGCTGATTTTATAAGTAAATGTATTATATCGGGAAAAATAATATATTTATAAAAAATATGTATTATTTTCCTTTTAAGTTAGCGGTTACAATTAGCTAAATTATAAGATATAATAAACTTAAAATATTAACATAAGGGTATAGTATATATCTAAAGTTATGTTAATGATAAGAAAAATAATCTGGAGGCAAGATAATGGATAAAAAGGATTTTTCTAATTTAGAGGATCAAATTATGTCTACAGTTAGCAATGCACTTAAAGCAATAGATTTTGCTAATTTAAAAAAAGATATTAACGATAAAACTGAGGATACTTTAAACCAATTTAAATCAAAATTTAATGGATACAGTGGAAAGTATATGAGTTTAAATAAAAAAGCTAAAAATGATATATCAAAATATATTAGTAAAAGACCATCTGGAAGTATATCAGGAATACTTTATATAATATTTGGCGCGATTGGAAGTTTAACTTTTGGTTCTTCAGCGCTTATATTTTTAATATTTAAACTATTATTTGGTGTTGTTATAATAGGTAGCAATATTATTTTTGGAATTGCGTTTTTATTGTTTGCAGTAAATTTAGGTTTATTATTAAGGGGAATAACTTTAATAAAGAGAGTAAAACGTTTTAAGAAGTATGTAAGATTTATTAACGATAATAATTATTTGTTAATTAAAGACCTAGCAAAATTTGCTAAAGAAAAAGAGAATTTTGTTGTTAAAGACCTAAGTAAAATGATTGATTTAGGTATGTTCTTAGAAGGTCATATAGATGAAGAAAAAACTTATTTTATGTTAAATGATGAAGTTTATAATGACTATTTAAATTTAAAAAAGCAACAAATAGCTAAAGAAACTAATAATGAAAAATTAAATGAAGAAATAGATGAAATAGAATCCACTATTAAAATAGGAAGAAATTATATTGAACAAATAAAAAATATAAGAAATGAGCTTTCTAAAGAAGAAATAGCTATAAAGTTAGACAAATTAGGAAATATTTCAAACCAAATCTTAATTCAGGTTGAAAAAAATCCTAAAAAGATACAAGAAGTTAATAAATTTATAAATCATTATCTTCCTATTACTATAAAATTAATTAACTCATACAAAGATATAAATAATCAATTAGTTCAAGGCGAGAATATAGAAAATGCTAAGATTGAAATTGAAAAGAGTATTGACCTTATTAATAGTGCCTTTGAAAATTTATTAGATGATTTATTTGAAGATGTTGTTTTAGATATTTCTACAGATATTTCTGTTCTTAAAACATTATTTAAGCAAGAGGGATTAGCAGAAGATGATTTTAAAAAGTAAGTTTTAAACAAAAGGGAGGCATAAAAATGAGTAATGAATTCAAAGAAGAGTCTATTGACATAAAACCAGAATTAACTTTTCAACCATTTCAAGAGGAAGTGATTGATTTAGGAGTAAAAGAAGAAAAGAAAGAAGAAAAAATAGTTGATGAAATCCAACTTACAGAAGAAGAAAAAAAGATGGTTGATCAATTTGTAGATAAAATAGAAATAAAGGATTCAAATTCTATTTTACAATATGGGGTAGGTGCTCAAAAGAAAATTTCTGATTTTTCACAGTCAGCACTTAGTAATGTAAAAACTAAAGATTTAGGTGAAATAGGCGAGGTATTATCTAGTGTAGTTTATGAATTAAAGAACTTTGAAGAATCAGAAGATAAAAAAGGGATTTTAGGATTCTTTAAAAAAGGTAAGGATAAGATTTCCCAAATGAAAATAAAATATGAGAATGTAGAAAACAACATTGGTAAAATGTGTAACATTCTTGAATCGCATCAAATACAACTTTTAAAAGATATCGCTATGCTAGATAAGATGTATGAAATAAATAAAGTGTATTTTAAAGAGCTTTCTATGTATATCTTAGCTGGGAAAAAGAAACTTCAAAAACTAGAAAAGGAAGAGCTTCCTAAATTACAAGAAAAAGCAAAAAATAGTGGTAACCCTCAGGATGCTCAAGAATTAAATGATTTTGTTGCCCTTTGTAATAGATTTGATAAGAAAATTCACGATTTAGAATTAACTAAAATGATTTCTTTACAAATGGCTCCTCAAATCCGTTTAATTCAAAATAATGACTCATTAATGTCTGAAAAAATACAATCTACAATTATAAATACTATACCACTTTGGAAAAATCAAATGGTTTTAGCACTTGGAGTTGCTCATGCTGCTAATGCTGCAAGAGTTCAAAGAGAAGTAACCGATATGACAAATGAACTTTTACGTAAAAATGCAGAAATATTAAAAACTTCAACTATAGAAACTGCAAAAGAGTCTGAAAGAGGAATTGTTGATATTGAAACACTTAAAGCTACTAATGAGTCATTAATTTCAACTCTTGATGAAATACTTAATATACAAACCGAAGGCCGTCAAAAACGTAGGGAAGCTGAAGTGGAATTAAGAAATATTGAAGAACAATTAAAAAATAAGCTTTTAGATTTTAAATATTAGCATGTATTTAAATAATATATATAGAAGTCGAGAAAATGATTAAATGAAAGTTAAAATCCTATGAAATTAGAAAATGATTCTAGTTTTATAGGATTTTTTATTTTAAAACCTAGAAAATAGAATTTAATATTTACTTTACAATATATTTCCTATATTTAACAAAAATATCATAACCTTAACCTGTACTAAATATAAACTTAACATTAAGTTGCTAATATTTAATAGTAGAGAAGATAAATTATATCAATTTTAAATAAAAAAATGATAGGGGAGGAATATATGGCAAAAATTGAATTAAAGCATTTATTTAAGGATTATGTACAAGGGATTCACTCAGTATCTGATGTTAATATGGTTATTGATGATTGTGACTTTATAGTTTTGGTTGGTCCATCAGGATGTGGAAAATCTACGACATTAAGAATGATTGCAGGGCTTGAGGATATTACTTCAGGGGAAATTTTAATAGATGGAAATGTGATAAATAGCCTACATCCAAAGGATAGAGATATAGCTATGGTATTTCAAAACTATGCTCTTTATCCACATATGTCAGTATATGATAATATGGCGTTTGGGCTTAAGGTAAAAAAGATTACTAAGGAAGAGATTGATAAAAGAGTAAAGGAAGCTGCTGATATTTTAGGACTTAAAGAGCTTTTAGAAAGAAAGCCAAAGGAACTATCAGGGGGACAAAGACAAAGAGTAGCTCTAGGGCGTGCAATTGTTCGTGAGGCTAAGGTGTTTTTAATGGATGAGCCATTATCTAATTTAGATGCAAGACTTAGATTTCAAACTAGAGCAGAAATTACAAAATTACATAAAAAATTGAAAACTACAATGATTTATGTAACTCATGACCAAACAGAAGCTATGACAATGGCTACAAAAATTGTAGTTATGAAAGATGGATTTGTCCAACAAATTGGCACACCAAAGGAAGTATATCTTAAACCTATAAATTACTTTGTCGCAAAATTTATGGGTTCACCATCAATGAACTTTTTAAAAATGAACTTAACAAAAGAAGGATTAAAACTTGGAAAAAGGATATTTGAGATTCCTTTAGATATAAAAGAAGAACTTGTATCTAAGGGATATATGAATGAAGATATTTTAGTTGGAATTAGACCCGAACATATTTATATACCAAGCAAAGGAAAGCTTAAAAATAACGAATATAAATTTAATACTCAAGTTGATATTTCTGAACTTACAGGTTCTGAGACATTAGTTCACTTTACATTATGTGAAGATTCACTAATTGCAAAATTAAACACTATGGATGACTTTAGAAGTGGGGATGATATTTCTTTAGTGTTTGATTTTGATAAAATTCATTTTTTTGATGTAAATACACAAAGAAGAATAGATTTAAATGTAGAAGAACTTTTATTTAAAGAAGCTTAAAAATATTAAAAAGGGGTGATGAAAATGGAACATTCTATTTATATCGAGGATATAGAAAAATATTATAATCCAGTAAAATCAAAAACTTGGGAATCAATAAAACAACATAAAGTATTTTACATTATGTTAGCACCATGTCTATTATTTTTTCTTATATTCTCATACCTACCAATGTCTGGGATGATACTAGCATTTAAAGAATATGGGTTTAATACTGGAATATTTGGTGGAGATTTTGTTGGTTTTAAGTATTTTACACAGTTCTTTGAAGATCCAAGGAGTTTACTTTATATAAAAAATACTTTAATAATAAGTTGTTTAAAGCTATTCGTATATTTACCATTTCCAATATTTTTAGCACTTATGTTTAATGAAATAAAAAATAAGAAGGTAAGAGGTCTTTGTCAAAGTATTTCATATCTTCCATACTTTTTATCTTGGGTAGTAGTTGTAGGGCTTACACAAAGAATGCTTGCTCCAAATACAGGTCTTTTAAATCAAGCTATAGCATCTATGGGAGGAGACGGAAGTAGATTTTTCTTAATGGAAGAAGGTACATTTTTTCCGATAGTATTTTTAAGTTATATGTGGAAAAACATTGGCTGGGATTCAATAATATATTTCTCTGCAATAGTTGCAATATCACCATCTTTGTATGAAGCAGCAGCAATTGATGGTGCTAATAGATTTAAGCAAATACTAAATATTACAATACCAGGAATTAGTTCTACAATAATAATTTTATTTATATTATCCCTTGGTGGAATACTTGCAGCAGGTTTTGACCAAGTATATTTACTTCAAACTCCTGGAAATGCTAATTTAGCTGAAACAATTGATACATATATAGTAAGAACGGGACTTTTAGGAGGTCAATTTGGATATGCAACAGCCATTGGTCTTATGCAAGGTGTAGTAGGGTTAATATTAACAATCATAGTAAATAAAATTTCAAGTAAAAAATTTGGTACTTCACTTTGGTAGAGTAAATAATTAGGAGGACAATATGAAATTTAAAAAGATAGCAAAAGTTATGACAGTAGTAATGCTTTGTACTTCAATATTGACAGGATGTAGTCAAACTAAAAGTGTTTCAGGAGATAAGCCTGAAGATGCACCGGATACATGGATAGCAGATAGAACTATAACAGGACTTATTTTTCAATCAGCAAGTGATGCATCAGTTGAAATGAATCCAGAAATTCAAAAATACATAAAAGAAAAAACTGGTATAACATTAAAACTTCAAGGAATAACAGCAGAAGATTCTCAAGGGGCATTAGCATCAGGTCTTGCAGCAGGAAATTTACCAGACTTTATAGCATTTTATTTAAATAACAGTGGTCGTCCGGAAATGCCAATGTTACTTAAAGCTTCAAATGAAGGTCAATTTACAGATTTAAAACCATTTATGAAAAATTCTAAAACTTATTCTAAGTACTTAGATAAAGACTATCTTCCACAAGATACTAGAGATAACATAATGTTTAGAGATGAGTGGGGTGGAGCATCTTACTTAGTTCATATGGCAATTGATAGAAATCCAGGACAAGTTACTAAAAAATATGTAGGTGGAACTTATATTAAAAAATTAATAGCTGATGAATTAGGCATAGACCCGCTTACGATAGATACAAGTGAAGAAATTTACGAAGTAGCTAATAAAATAAAAGAAGGAAACTTTGTTGATGATAATGGAGCACCTGTTACTGCAATAGGACCTACTGCTTGGGGTGGAAGTGAAAGAGACTATTTATACAATGATATTGTATGGAGTGGAGATTCTTCTGAAAAATTCTTTAAAGGTGAAGATGGAGAAATTAAACATGAATCTCAAACTGATTATGGTTTAAAAAGAGTTGAATACGTTCAAAAGCTTTTAAAAGAAGGATTAATGCATCCAGAGTTTTATACTATAAATGAAACTAGAGCAAAAGAAGGTATAGTTAATGGTTCATTTGGTATAGTTTCAGATATGCATAACTATTTACCAGAAAATAATGATATGGAATATGTTCCTATAGGCCCTGTAAATAGAGTTGATGGGACTAATAATAAAATAATGCAATATAAATCAGGAAGTGCTGGATGGGCTATACCATCAACTACTAAAAATCCAGAAGAAGTATTTAAATTTGCTGATTGGTTAGCATCAAGAGAAGGTAAACTTCTTTATTTCTACGGACTTGAAGGAAGAGATTATGATTTAGATGCAAATGGAAATCCAGTTGTTAAAAAAGAAGTATTAGAACTTAAAGAAAAAAATCCAGAAGAAGCTAAAAAGCTTGGGTTTAGAGGCGTTGGTTCTTATTGGGGAGAACATTTAGGATTTACTGACCTTGATAACAATGCAGACTTTGGTGAAGCAGAATGGGGAGCATCAGTAGCTAAGGAAGATTCATCATCAGCAGCAACAAAAATAATTGAAATGTATAAGCTTGATCAAAAAATTAAAGAAGCAACTATAGTAGATGGTATGACTCCAAAAGCATTCTTATATGAGTTTGATAAAGGAGAAGGTAAACTTGATGCCGCCTTAACTAGATACAATGAAGATATGCAAAGGGCTTACTATACAAAAACAATTGATGAAGCTAAAAAGATATTAGATGAAAGTAAAAATAACTTAGAAAAAAATGGACTTAATGAGTTTTGTGACTTCTTAGAGAAAAAAGAAAGTGAAGGAATAACTATAAGATACTAAAATATTTTCTTAAACTTAAAGGGGCATCTCAAGATTATTTTGAGACAGCTCCACTAACATATTAAGGAGAATTTAAATGAGTAAAAGTATGGAAAGCTCAAAATTATCTAGAACTATTAACTTAATTTTAATTATAACTTTATGCTTAACTATAATAATTCCATTTATGCATATACTTGCGTTATCTTTCAATAGTGGAGTTGATGCTCAAAGAGGTGGAGTAACACTTTTTCCAAGAGCTTTTAGTATTGATAACTATTTAGAAGTATTTAAACAAGATAATTTACTAAATGGTTTATTTATATCAATATTTAGAACGGTAACAGGTACTATACTTGGAGTAAGTTTAATGTCAATGGCAGCATATGCCCTTACTATTAAAACACTTCCAGGGAGAAAATTTATTTCTTTTTTTATATTTTTTACAATGCTATTTAGTGGAGGGTCAATACCTTATTACTTAGTTTTAAATAAATTAGGATTAACAGAAACTATATGGGTTTATATTCTTCCTACTTTATACAGTGTAACTAATATACTTTTACTTAGAACCTCATTTAATCAACTTCCAGGAAGTGTTGTAGAAGCTGCGAGAATAGATGGTTATGGTGAGTTTAGTATATTTTATAAGATTGTAGTTCCTATGAGTAAGCCAGTACTAGCAACTATTACACTTTTCACAGCAGTAGGCCATTGGAATGATTGGTATGCAGGAACTTTCTATGTAAGAAGTGAAAAGTTAAAGCCACTAGCAACATTACTTCAAGAAATGCTTACAAGACAGAATGCTCTTTCGGATATATTACTTAAATCATCTGGAAGTCAAGCTTATGAGATGTTAGATAAAATAACAATAACTGGTGAAAGTTTGCAAATGGCAACAATTATGATAGTAATACTACCAATAGTTGTAATGTATCCATTTATCCAAAAATATTTTGTGCAAGGTATAACAGTAGGTTCAATTAAAGAATAGGGGGATTAGTATGAAATTAAAATATAGAAATGATAATACTTTTAGAATTATACAAATGACAGATTTACATATAGGTTCTCTTCCTCACCATGAAGACGACTATAAAACATTTCATTTAATAGATAAAGCAATAGAAAGATTAGACGCAGATTTAGTTGTTATAACAGGAGATCTAATTTGGACTGAAGGAGTAAAAAATACAGATAAAATATTTACAGAGCTTATGGAAATATTTAATAAACACTCTATACCAGTAGCAATAGCTTATGGAAATCATGATTCAGAGATGAGTATTACTAGAGATGATTTAAGAAATATGGAAAAGAAAATAGAAAACTTGGTAGAAAAACAAAATGTACATATAGTTGATAAGAGAGAATGTTATAGTGTTGAAATATATGATAAGAATGAAGAAAATATAGAAAATGTATTATACATATTTGACTCAGGGGAAGCTAGTAGATATCCTATTGGAATTTATGATTGGATACTACCTGAGCAAGTTGATTGGTTTAGAGAAGTATCTAAAAAGTATAAAAGAGATTTAGGAAAAAGAGATATGGTATTTATGCATATACCATTACCTGAATACTGGGAAGCTTCAAAAAATATAATTTCAGGACAGTGTAATGAAACTAATGATATGATTTCAGCACCTTATATTAATACAGGATTATTTTCACATCTTTATATAAATGGTCAAATTGATGCAGTTTTCTGTGGTCATGATCATGATAATAACTTTGTAGGTATGCATCATGGTATAAAACTATGTTATGGAAATATTACAGGATATCAATGTTATGGAGACTTAGAGAGAGGAGTTAGAATTATAGAGCTAAACAACAATAAGGAATACAAAATGGAGACTAAGACTATTGAAGACTCTAACATTTAATAAAGGTGAAAATAAAGAATATATTTTAGCCTTTTTTCCAATATTTATACCAATATTAATAGAACAGTTTTTTCAAACATTAATAGGAAATGTAGATATATTACTTTTAAGTAGGTACTCAGATGATGCAGTTGCAGCAGTTGGAATTGCAAATCAAATAATAGTAATAGGAGCTATGATTTTAAGTGTAGTTTCAATAGGGACCTTAATACTTCTTTCTCAATTATGTGGAGCATCAAATAAAGATAAAACTAAATTAGTAATTAAAAACTCAATATATTTAAACTTAGCTATATCATTTGTACTATTTATATTTTTAAATGTATTTGGAGAAAAGTTTTTAGAATTAATTAGGACACCAGATAATTTAAATGAATATGCAAACACTTATCTTAAAATAGCTGGATTTAGTTTGATATTTCAAAGTATAATGACTAGCTTTGCTACAGTTTTTAGAAGCTTTACTTATGTAAAATACATAATGAATATATCAATAATAGTAAATATACTAAATCTTATAGGTAGCGGATTAGTTATTTTGACACCTATTACCATACTTGGAAAAGGAATAGAAGGAGTAGCAAATGCAACTTTAATTTCTAGGTGTATAGGTGCAGGTATATACGTATATTTATTTGCTAAAATCTTTGAAGATTACTTTATAGATATATTAAAAGTAAAAATTGATATTTCAAGTATTAAATCAATTTTTAAACTAGGTCTTCCATCTGGTATGGAAAGTATATCATACAATGTATCTCAAGCACTACTAACTGCTATAATAGCTGGATTTGGAAGTGCAGTAGTAACTTCAAAAATATATACACAAACTATGACTTCTTATGTATTTATGGTATCCTCGGCAATATCATTAGCTATACAAGTTATAATTGGAAGATTAATAGGTGGTGGATTAAAAGAAGAAGCATCAAAGTATGGATTTGATGTGCTTTATAAAGGGGTAAGTGGAGTATTTTTAATAAGCTTAATCTTAGCCTTATTATCTAAAAATATAGTAGGAATTTTTACAGATAATGAAAGCATAATGGATTTAGTAATAAACCTAGTATTTTTAAGTGTACTTTTAGAACCAGCAAGAGCGGCAAATTGTATTTTAATAGCACAGTTAAATTCAGCAGGTGATGTTAAGTTTCCTGTTATAGTTGGAATAGTAGTAACTTATATTATAACGGTTCCTATGAGTTATATTATAGGTATAAAACTAGGGTACGGAATAGTCGGAATTTGGTTTGTTTCAATTGTAGATGAGTGGATAAGAGCTACAATATTTTATTTTAGATGGAAAAAGGGAAGTTGGAAAAATATCGATATTATTTAGGAGGAGTATGAAAAATTTACAAGAAATTTTAAATAGTTTATTTAATTGGATATATAGATTAATGATAGCGAATTTTTTATGGGTATTTTTTAGTCTATATGGATTCATATTAGCTGGAGTATTTCCGTCAACTAGTGCACTTTTTGCAATTTGTAGAAAGTGGTTAAAAGGTGAAGAGTTTAATATTTATAAGACTTTTAAGTATTACTATGAAAAAGATTTTAAGAATACAAATATATTAGGTTATGCAATGCTATGTATAATAATTATATTAATGTTAGATTATATGTATTTTTCAGCAGGAAGTAGCGTCTTTGATTTATACATGTCATACTTGTTTATATTTTTATTTATATTTATGCTTATTTCTTTTACTGTTATGTACTTTATTTACAATCACTATGAACTTAGTTTAAAAGATAATTTAAAGTTTATACTTATTTATCCATTTTCTAATTTAATAATGTCAGTAGTACTAGCAGTTTTATTATTTATAGTAATGTACTTTATTTATGTTTACATACCACCATTTAGTATGTTCCTTGGAATAAGTCTTCCTATATTAGTAACTGTATATATTACAAATATAAGCTTTAATAGTATTACTAAAAAGCAAATAAGTCTTAGTTACCAATAAAATTTAATGAATAGATGTCTCAAAATATATTTTTAGGCACCTATTTTTAAGGGAGAGATAAAATTGAAAGAAATATATTCGCTAGAAGGTACAATAAATAGAAATTTTACAGGGCAAATTTCATATATAGTATGTTTAGATGAAAAAGTGGATTGTATAAATATAGATTTTTCTTTTGACAAGCAAATAGTAAATGAAATAACGGATGAGATAAGAAAAGATATAGTAGAAGATATTTTAATAGATTATAATAAAGAGCCAAATGAAGAAGAAATACTTGATGCTAGTAAACATATGAAAACAGAAATACATATAGCGGCTTTTTTAAATGATGAATTTATAGGAGGAATCCATAGACAAATGGAAAAAAGAAACCTTTATATTTCTAAAGATGAAGCTACTTTAGGTGGAATTTGTAATGATAATATAGCGGGAGTTTTAAAGATAAACATTATGGTATTTAATGTAATTTATGATAATACAAATTATAAATTAACAGTAAGTAGTGGTATGAAGGGGGATAAAAATGTTTAAAAGATTTGAGCTTCACAATCATACAAATGAGTCAGATGGTAGTTTATCTGTTAATGAGCTTATAAATTATATGGCTGATAGCAAAGTAGATATAGTAGCAATTACAGACCATAATACAATTTCTGGACATGAAAAATGTAAAAAAATACTTAAAAACTCAAATATTCCCATTGAAGCTATATATGGTGTTGAGCTTACCACTTATTACGGTCATGTATTATGTTTGAATTTATCTGAGTATGTTAATTGGGAAGATATAAATTATCATAATCCTGAGATTTTATTTGAAAAAATAAGAAAGCTTGGGGGATTAGTTGGGATAGCACATCCATTTTCAAAAGGAGCACCATTGCAAAAGGATGTAAGTGGGAGATGAACATCAGTGATTACTCATTAGTTGATTTTATAGAAATATTCAATAATCCAGAGCCTACTTTAGTTAATGAAAAGGCATTAAATTTATGGGAAGAATTAGTTATAAATGGAGAAAAATTATCTATGACTACTGGAATGGATTTACATGGAAAAGGTAGTTTAGATAAGGGGTTTTATACATATGTTAAGGTTGATGAAAATGAAGATGTGGATAAGACATTAGAGGAAGCTATTAAAAATTGTAAGACTTTTATAAGTAAGATAGATGTGTTTGAAGGATATATAGATGATGGATTAAGATTTAGATTTTATCCTATGAGTAAAGATTATAATAAAGATAATTTAGTTATAAGTGTTACTTCTAAGAATTTTAGTTTATGTGAAAAGTATGATAAAGATATGGTTATTGATTTAAGTGATAAAAATATTGAATGTGGTGATGCTATTGTAGTTAAGGTTTATGAGGATAAGGTTGGTATAGAAAATTTATTAGCTATTTCTCCTGTGATTTATTATTAGGTATTAAAATGCTATGTTTTATATAGATTATAAGACATAGCATTTTTTTATTACAAGGAAATTATAATATCTAAAGATGCTATTGATATTTCTAAGAAAATTATTAAAAATTTTAGCAGGAGAGCTATAATATATTAGGTGAACCAAGAGGAGTTAAAAGAAAATAGCCTATTGCAGGTAGTTACATAGGTATAATTTTAATATTACTTGGAGAAATTTTTTATTTAGTTAAATTTCACAATATAGAAAGTTAGATTCTTATTTTAGGCTCGAATTTCTCAATATTAAGTTACTTAAGTAAAAACGTGAGAAATAAATAAGATTTGATATCTGTAGAATAAGGTACCGAGAACCGTATCATAAGTAAGAGATATAGTTTTTATATGCAATTTGAAAGGAGAATAAAAATGATATATTTAAATACTTTTATATTTCCAGATGAAAATATAGAATTTGATTTTATAATAGAAGAAAAAAGAACTTGCTATGACTCATTTTACCCATTCAAAATATTATCAAAAAATAGATTTGAAAGAATTGACTTTGAACCAACTACTATCTTATATGGGGGTAATGGATCAGGAAAATCAACAGCATTAAATGTAATCGCAGAAAAAACTGGTGTAAATAGAGATTCTATTTACAATAAATCTAATTTTTACTCGGACTATGTTAATTTATGTAAAATGTATATTGAAGATGAAATCCCTGAAAATAGTAGAATCATAACAAGTGACGATGTATTTGACTATATGCTAAATGTTCGTAATATCAACCAAGGAATTGATCAAAAGAGAGAAAAACTTTTTAAAGAATATTTAGATAATAAAGGCTCTAGTTTTCAAATGAATTCTCTAGAAGATTATAATGAATTAAAAAGAGTAAATAATATTAGAAGAAAAACTCAATCTAAGTTTATACGTGAAAACTTAATGAATAATGTAAGAGAATATTCTAATGGAGAAAATGCATTTCGATATTTTATTGAAAAAATAGGTGAAAATGGATTATATATATTAGATGAGCCTGAAAATAGCCTTTCTCCAAAGCTTCAGATAGAGTTAGTTAAATTTATTGAAGATGCCGCACGTTTTTTTGGATGTCAATTTATTATATCAACACACTCTCCATTTATGCTTGCGATGAGAGGTTCTAAAATATATGATCTTGATGAAAGTCCAGTTTGTGTTAAAAGATGGACAGAATTAGAAAATGTACGTACATATTATGAGTTCTTTAAAGAGTACGAAGATGAGTTTTAATATATAGAATAAAAGTAAATAAGATATCTCCTTTATTTAAGATAATTAATATTTATGTTATTTTGACCAATAATAAATCAAAAAATTAGAATAAATAGATTAATTTAGTGATAAAATCTCATTTAGAAATTTTATGGTAAATAGTATCACAAGTAAGTGTTATGATTTTTTTACTTATTATATTTTTCAAATTATATAAAAAATCTTAATTTTAAGCTTTTTCTAAAATTAAGGAATATTATTTAACATATTGACCAATATATAACTATAAATTAAAAAATAAATATAGGAGGAAAATTCATATATTCATTTAATATGGACATCCAGTAATGTTAATCTACTAATGATTTATTAGGTATTTAACTATTAAAAGGTAATTAGATAATAAGTTAAAAATTTTGTACAAAACAAATAAAAATAGTATTTTTTAAAGGAGTGTTTTCTATGGGATATGATAACGATAATAAAAGAGATAACGATGGTAGCTTTTTAAGATGGATAGGAAGATTTATATTAATTGCAATTATTTTAATGATAACATCATTTTTAACTCCAGGATTTAGAATTAATGGAATGTGGTCATATTTAATAGCCGCTATTGTAATATCAGGATTAGATTACTTAGTAGAATCATTTATGGGAATTGATGCATCTCCTTTTGGAAAGGGAATAAAAGGATTTATAATCGCAGCTATAATAATATATGTAGCACAATTTTTAGTTCCTAATATGGGAGTATCTATTATGGGAGCAATATTAGCAGCTCTAGTTATTGGAATTTTAGATGCAGTATTTCCTGCTAGAGCTATGTAAATTTAAATATCCTATATATAATAAAAAGAAGCATAATATTCGCTTAGATAAGTGAGAATTATGCTTTTTTTATTATATTAATATAAATAGTTTTTTATAAAATATTTAGAAGTTATAAGTAAAAGTAGATTGACCAATGATAGTTTGGGGTATTAGAATATTCGTATAATACATGGAAGGAATTATAATATGAAAAAATTATTTAAATTATTGAGTTTATCAATTTGTATCGTAGTAATGGGGATATTCTTTGTAGGATGTAGTAAAAATCCATCTGAAGAAATAAGCTTTTTTAACTATGGAGAAAATATAGATAAAGAAACTATAAAAGAATTTGAGAAAGAATATGGTATAAAAGTTAATGTTGAAACTTTTGATGATATGGAAACAATGTATCAAAAGGTTAATGGTGGTGGGGTAAAATACGATGTTATTTTAGTATCTGATGCCTTAATGACAAGAATGATTAAAAAGAATCTTGTTCAAGGACTAAGTAAAGATAATATACCGAACATATCTCAAATGGATGAAGATTATTTAAATTTGGAAATAGACCCAGGGAATAAGTATTCAGTTCCGTATATGTTTGGAACAGTAGGACTTGTTTATAATAAAGATGTAGTAAAAGAAAAAGTTGATAGCTGGGATATATTATGGAATGAAAAATACAAAAACAAAATTTTTATGTTCGATACTTATAGAGATACAATGGGAGCGGCTTTAAAGAAGCTTGGATATTCTTTAAACACAACTGACCCAAAAGAGATTGAGGAAGCTAAAGAGTTATTATTAAATCAAAGAAAATTAGTAAATCCAATATATGGTGTTGATAATGGAACTACAATGATTCCAGCAGGAGAATCTGATATAAATATGATTTGGTCTGGAGAAGGACTGAATCTTCAAGAAGAAAATCCAAATTTAGTCTATGTGGTACCTAAGGAAGGTGCAAACTTTTGGATTGATAGCTTATGCATACCTCATAATGCCAAAAATGTCGAAGGAGCTGAAAAGTTTATAAACTTTGTGAGTGATAAGAAAAGTGCATTAAGAATAGCTGATGAAATAGGATACACAACTCCAAATAGAGAAGCAAGATTACAACAACCAGAGGACGTTAGAAATAATCCGAATGCATATATGCCTAAAGAAATAATGGATAGATGTGAAATCTATGCTGATTTTCCTAAGGATGTTAAAAAGTTATATGATGATGCATGGATAAACATAAAATCAAGTAATTAAAAAATAAGGAAGGGACAATAAAAAATCCTTTCCTTATTTTTTATAAATTTTAAGAGAAGTGCAAGAATTTTGTTAGAAAATTGACTTTATTATGGTATAGTGTTATAATTTCTGTTAATATTTACCAAAATACATCGAAAGATTGTGAGGGACAAAAATGGCATACAAATGGTCTGATGATTTACTAACAGGCAACATACAAATTGATACAGAACATAAAGAACTAATAAAAGCAATTAATGATTTATTAGAAGCTTGTAGTAAGGGAAAGGGTAGAAATGAGTTAGAAAAGACAGTAAAATTTTTATCTTCTTATACAAAAACGCATTTTTCGCGTGAAGAAGTTTTACAAATGAAATATAAATACCCTGATTATAATAATCATAAAAAATACCATCAACACTTTATAGATACTGTTGAAAATATACAAAAAAAACTTTTATCAGATGGTCCAAGTATTGTTTTAGTTGGTGAGATTAATAGTAAAGTTGCCAATTGGATAATTAGTCATATAAAAAGAGAAGATGTTAAGGTAGCGGCACATATTAGAAATAATTCTAAATAATTAATAAAAATAAATAGCATGTAAATATAAATAATTCTTAGGTAAGAATTTTAAAAATAAAAGCATAGACAAAATCTATGCTTTTATTTTTCTATAATTTAAATGGAATTTGGTTATAAAAGTACTAGATACTTTGCAGAATATCTAGTACTTTTTAGCTATTACTATCCTTATTAGTTTAAATATGAGATATCCTGTTCTTGAGGTAAATCAAAGAGCTTTATATCTTCATTGAGCTTTTCAAGATTTAAGTTTATTGAGCTAATTCTTCTATTAGTAGAGAAGCAACAGTAATAAGTTAAACTTTCCGAACACATTGCACTCATACAAAGTGTTTTCTCGTAATAATTTCCTTTATAATCTCCCTCAGGTATTTTTACTACTTTTACACCTTCTGGAATATCGACTGAGGAAAAATTGTGAAACATTTTTGTTATGCCATCAATTTCATTTTTTGCTTTAACAGTAAATTCTTTGAGTAAAGCAACCCTAACAAAACGTGAAACAGAAGAATAGTCTCCCGGCAATCTTAAACCAGTTATTCCAGACTCAAAAGCTTGGAAATTAACAATATTTTGAGGGATACTGGCTTCATTAGTTAAACCTATATAATTTGTAAGGTTTTGTTTATGCCAAAGGTAACTAGGGCTATTTGTTAAGACACCAATTGTTTGCCTATGAATACTTAGACCATTTTCATCTGGTTCAATAATAATAGTCTCACCACTGCTATCTGAGAAAATATAATGAACTGGTATTTCCTTGCCAAATACAGGCTCACTTATTAGATTTACTTTTTTTACTTGATTAACAACTTCTTCTACAGTTGAGCATTTACCCAGAAGATAAGTTACTAAAAACCCAGGGTTAATATTGATTAGATTATCCTCAAATTTATCATTATATTTTGCAAAATCAGGATAATGTAATAGAGCACCCATAAGGCCATTTTCATTTATACCATCAACTAAAATAGGTGTTTTTAAACCAAGAATACTCATTCCAACACAAGCATATTTTGTTTTAGATATATTTTTATTATCAATACAATTGTCTAGGTTAATTATATAATCTTTAGGAATTACAACAATTTTATTCCCGTCTAAATTTCCAAATTGATCGTATGTCCTTCCTAATAAATGTTTATTATCTTTTGTTTCCCACGAAAAACTACTACATGCAAATTTCATTATTATTTTCCTTTCTTAGCTTAAATAGTTTTATATATTTAATATGCAGATATATTTCTTAGTTAATTAAGATTCTAAAGGATGAAGCAACTTCAAGGTCAACAGGAAATTTTAAATTTTTAAATCTATATTTACAAAGTACATAACATCTTCATTTTTTCTAGGTAAGTAAAATTCATATGTAACATAAGCGCTATTATTTCTTGGACATTTGAAATATTTATTAAGTGATAATATATAGTTATTTATTTCTGCTACTGTTCCGTAAAAATTAACTGACACAGTTTTTCCACATATATCTTCTCTTATAGCTTTTATATGATCTTCTTTTAAATATTTTTTTAATAAGCTAATATTATGTTTATTTTCTTTTATAAAAATAGTATCATCATCTTCTTTTACATGTGTGTTTTCTATAATATTGTAAATATAAACATAAGTATCTTCAGTTTCTTCATTTAAATCGGATAATTCTTTTTCTAAAGTCAAGTTATCATTTTTAGATAAATTTGAATTTAGTATATTTTTCATATCAATAGCATAAAGATTATAGTCTTGTTCACTGATTTTAAGATTCTTAAAATCATACTCATTTTTAAAATCTGTAATTGTATTTAAAATTTTTTTACTCTTATTTAAGTTATATTCTAACTGTTGCAATTCTTTCTTTTTTATATTGAGAAATTCCTCTTGTTTTAGTACTAAGTTTTTATATTTATTTAAATCTTCACTTTCTATTGTTTCTCTTATATCAGATAAAGATATTCCTAGAAGTTTTATTCCAAGAACTAAACTTAGTTTTTCTAAATGCTTAAATTGATAGTATCTGTATTTATTATTAGTATCAATTTCTGGAGTTAAAATTCCTATCTTATCATAATATCTTAAAGTTTCTCTACTTATGTTAAAAATATTACTAACTTCTCCTATTGAAAGTTTCATTTTAATTTCTCCTTTTATATTACAAGAGACACTGAAGTATATTTTTCAATGTTTCTTATATTCCTCATTTTATAAAAATTTTGCAAAGTATTATATTTAATATTCAAAGTTTTTATTAGCATCCCTACATGGTAGATTAAACTTATTTATTAAATATAAAGATATAATGAATGTAATAAAATCTGCAAATGGTACAGTAATCCATATTCCGTTTATACCAAATATTTTTGGAAGTATTACAATCCCTAAAAGTATAAAGATTAATCCTCTACTTAGAGCTATTATTATAGACTCTTTAGCATATCCAATGGCTGTAAAATATGATGAGTATATTACATTAAATCCATTTAATATAAATGCAAAAGCGTATAATTTAGATCCTTGTATAGCTAAATCAATTACATATTTATCTGAAGATACAAATAAGGTTACTAGATTTTCACCAAAGAAAAATAATGCTAAAAATGTTGCTATACATATTATAAAAGAGATTTTTAGTGATAGCTTAAGAATTGACTTCACTCTTTCAAAATTTTTTGCCCCATAATTATAACTTATTATAGATGTTATACCATCAGCAACTCCAAATACAATCAACATTCCAAATTGTGAAACATAGTTAATACTTGTAAAAGCGGCAACACCGGATTCACCAGCTATTTTCATAAAAGCGGTATTGAATAGATATGCAGATACAACTGTAGCCAATGCAGACATTGCCTCAGACGAACCGTTATATGCTATAGGTATTATAGTTTTTTATTAAATTTACCTACAAATAAATTTATAACATTATCTTTTTTTAACATTGGAGATAAAACTATAAAAAATACTGATGAATATGATAATCCTGTTGCTAATGCTGCACCAGTTATACCTAATTTCATATTTTTAATTAATATATAGTTTAAAGTTATGTTTACAACTACGCTTACAACCATCCCTTTAAAATATAAGTCGGGTTTTTCAACAAGCCTATCTGAAAATCCAAGTAGAAATGCTAAACACATTGGTAATATACATATCGAAATAGTTTTTATATATATTGATACATCTTTTACCAAGGCATCATTTGCACCTAAAGCTAGCCCTATATTTTTGCTAAACACAATTCCTACTATTGTAAAAAAATAGCTCCAATACTTAATAGTATAAATGATGTTTTGAATATATCTTGTGTAAGTTTATTATTTCCTTCGCCTAAACTTCTACCCATAAAACTTAAAGCTCCAACACTGATTAGCATTGAAAATCCTATTACAAATTGAATGTAGGGACTTCCTAAACTAACACTAGCCATTGCATTTGAACCTATAAAATTTCCTACAAATATGCCATCTATTACAGTTTGCATACCTGCTATCACCATTGCGATAATTGCAGGTACTGAAAATTTGATAAATAGTTTAGAAATTTTACCAGTTCCTAATATGTTTTCTTCCATTTATTTTACCTCCATATTTAAAATGTTAGTTATGATTATAAAGGGTGAAGTAACTTCAAGGTCAATATGTAGTTTAGAAGCTTTACATTTATAGACTCTACAATATAATTAAGCTCAACAAAACATCGATGTAAAAAGGAGTGATTATAATATTTAATCTCATGTAGATCCAGGATTTACTTAAAATCAAGACGAGTGAATAACGGAGGTTTGTTTTCTAATTAGACTTATATAGTTTATAATTTTTTTAAGATAACAAAAACAGTATTACGAATAAGTGATACTGTTTTTTGTTATACATATAAAAAGTTTAAGCATTATTATCACTTTATAATAAATCATCATACTATTCTATAGGAGTGTGAGGATATGATAAATAATTGTAAACAAGTAGAGCTTAGAGGTGTATGGATAGCAACTGTATACGGAATCGATTGGCCTAAAACTCGAAATAACCCAAAAGCACAAATGAAAGAGTTCATAGAAATACTAGATACCTTGAAATTATTAAATTTTAATGCAGTATTTGTACAGATAAGACCAGTATCAGATGCATTATACCAATCAGTCATAAATCCGTGGTCAGAATACCTTACAGGAGAACAGGGAATTAGTCCAGGATATGATCCTCTAAAATTTATGATTGAAGAATCTCACAAAAGAAATATGGAATTTCACGCATGGTTAAACCCCTATAGAGTGACTACTCAAGGTACTGATTTAAATAAATTATCAAACAACAATATAGCAAAATTAAGACCTAATTGGGTGCTACCTTTTGAAAATGCATTGTTTTATAACCCAGAAAATCCAGAAGTTATAAATTACATCGCTGTTACAGTTTATGAAATAATAAAAAACTATTGTGTAGACGGAATTCATTTTGATGATTATTTCTATCCATATAATTATCCTCTACCAAAAGGAGAAGATAGAGAAGGAGAAATTGCAAATAGAAGACGTGAAGCCGTAAACCAAATGATTAGATTAGTATATAACGTAATAAAATCAACAAGACCATCTGTTCAATTTGGTATAAGTCCATTTGGTGTTTGGAAAAATAAAAGTAGTGATATTAAGGGTTCAGAGAGTAAAAATTTAGAGAGTTATTATGATGCATATATGGATACTGTAGCTTGGGTAGAAGAAGGTATTGTAGACTATATAGCTCCTCAAATTTACTGGACTATAGATAATAAAAATAGTCCTTATGAAAGTTTAGTTAAATGGTGGTCAGATTTAGTAGAAGGTACATGCGTTAGATTATATATAGGTCAAAATATAGGTAATGTAGATATAGCAAAAGAAATAGCACAAGAGATAACAATAAATAGAACTTACGATGAAGTTGAAGGAAGTATATTTTTTAGTATGAGAAATATAGAAGAGAATACAGGCAATGTAGTTGAACAATTTGAACAGGTATATAATTGTAAAGCCTTTACACCTGTCCAATGGGATAATATGTTAAATAAACGAACATTTTAATTTATTTATTGTAAAATGTTTATATATATTATATAATAAATAAAAATTAAGAATAAATATTCATATATCTATGGTAATATGGTCCATAAGTCTCTACGAACTCACCGTAAATGAGTTTGCTATGAATAGTTAACACATACTTATAGATATTTTATTTAAGAATCTTTAAGATATATGTTCTATTCATGTAGAATATATATCTTTTTTTATTAACAAATTTTTAGGAGGAAGATCATGATTTCACAAAGACAACATGAACAAATTAACACTTCAACATCTTTCTTAGATAAGATATTTAAATATTCGGAGCGTGGTTCTAACGCAAGAACTGAGGTAATTGGAGGACTTACAACATTTTTAACAATGGCATATATTGTATTTGTAAATCCAGCTATATTATCTGATGCTGGTATGGATAAAGCTGCACTTATAACTGTTACAATTTTAGCTACAGCCATCGGTACTTTAATTTTTGCATTTTTAGCTAATGCGCCTTTTGCACTAGCACCTGGAATGGGATTGAATGCATTTTTCACATATTCACTTGTTATTGGAGAGGGAATCCATTGGACTCAAGCACTTGGAGTTGTATTTATTTCAGGAATGGTATTTTTAATTTTAGCAGTGACTGGTGTTCGTAAATATATAGCAGAAGCTATACCGAAAGAATTGAGTATCGCTTCTGCAGCGGGGATTGGCTTATTCCTTGCGTTTGTTGGTTTAAAAGGTATGGGAGTTATAGTTGCAGATGAAGCTACTTTAGTTTCTTTAGCTGAATTTACACCAACTGTTATAATTTCTTTATTAGGATTAGTTCTTATGGGAATGTTTGAAGTTAAGAAGGTTAAAGGTGGTATATTAATAAGTATTATTATTACTACCGCATTATCTATAGCTTTAGGATATGTAGAGCTTCCTACTTCTATAATATCTGCACCGCCTAGCATTGAACCAGTTGCATTTAAGCTTGATATAATCGGTGCACTTAAGTTTTCTTTAATAGGACCAATATTCTCATTTATGTTTATAGATATGTTTGACTCTTTAGCTTTTTTAATAAGTTGTTGCAAGCAAATGGGACTAGAAGATAAGGATGGTAATGTAAAAGGTCTATCAAAGATGTTATATGCAGATGTAACTTCTACACTAATAGGATCTTTACTTGGAACAAGTACTGTTACTACTTTTGGAGAATCTGCTGCAGGGATTGCTGCAGGTGCTAGAACAGGGCTTGCATCTGTAGTTACTGCGGGATTATTTTTAGTTACATTACTATTTACACCCCTCTTAGGAGTAGTACCAGGATATGCTGCATCTCCAGCACTTGTACTAGTAGGTGTATTTATGTTTTCTAGTATAAGACAAGTAGACTTTAACGACAGTAAAATAGCTATTTCTGCATTTGTAACTATTTTATTAATGCCTTTAACTTATAGCATTAGTATAGGACTATGTTTTGGATTTATCTCTTATATAATAATGCATGTTGTGGCTAAAGAAACTGATAAAATAAGTTTTACTCTATGGATAATAGGAGCACTATCTGTTATAAACCTTATACTTAGCTAACTATAATATAATTTTGATATATAAAATAAAGTACCGTAT
>NZ_JAFFPK010000104.1 GCF_017590215.1 Clostridium sp. CCUG 7971 | reverse complement strand
TCCTGGTAAAGTAGTAAAAATATTGGTTAATAAAAATGATGAGGTAAAACAAAATCAACCATTACTAATAATAGAAGCTATGAAGATGGAAACTATAATTGTTTCAAAAACAGATTGTATAGTAAAATCTATAAAAGTATCTGAAAATGAAATGGTAAGAGATAAGCAGTTACTAATGGAAATGAAAAAATAAAGTAAAATAAAAAATACTCTAGATAATTATCTAGAGTATTTTTTATTTTAAGAAAATACAATTTATATCTAAAGATACTTACCAAGACGTTTAATTCTAAGGGTTAATTAAATAATAAATAGATACCTATATTTAGAGAAAGTTAATGTATTTTTATTTAATATAAATTCAAAATTAAAATTTATTTATAAAAAGAAGGAGAGGAAGATTTTAATATAGAAATATACTTAAATCTGTTTTTTATTATCTATACGAATAAAAATAGGTAAAGATAAATTAGTCTAGAAAGTTAATTAAATACATATTGTATAAAGAGGATAGTTTTATACTCAAATCAAGTTAGTTACCTCACCATTTGTAATACAAAAGACAAGTAAGTTACATATCGTAAAGAAACGTTATCTTGCAGAGAATAACAAATATTTAATAAAGTATAATATCTAAATTTTGTATAAATATTAAAAGGTAGGTGCTTTTATGAAAGTTTATGATAGCAATATGTTAAGAAACATATCAGTACTAGGACATAGTGGTTGTGGAAAAACAAATCTAATTGAAGCTATATCATATACAGCAAATCTTACTAATAAAATACCTAAGATAACAGATAAAGTAACAATGACTTACAGTATGGGGCTAGTACCAATTGAATATAATGATTTTAAGTATAACTTACTAGATACTCCGGGATATTTTGATTTCAGTGGAGAAGTTATATCGTCACTTAGTGCAAGTGATGCAGCTATAATAGTAATAGATGCAACTACTGATGTTCAAGTGGGTACAGAGAAGTCATTAGAATTAACTGGAAATATTCCAAAGATAATGTTTATAAACAAAATAGATAATGAAAAAGCTAGATATAAAGATACTTTAGCTATGTTAAGAGAAAAGTATGGAAATAAAGTAGTGCCTATGATTATACCTATTTATAAAGATAAAAAGTTTATTAAATTACACAATGTTTTTGAAAATATGGATGGTTTAGAGGGCGAATTTAAAAATGAAGCTATGAGTGTAAAAGAAGCCTTGATGGAGCTTATAGCAGAAACTGATGACGAGATACTAGATAAGTATTTTAGTGGAGAAGATTTAAGCTTTGATGATATACAAAAAGGATTAACTATAGGTATGCAAAGAGGAGATATTATTCCAGTAATTTGTGGTTCCACGATAAACAATATAGGTACATCTGAGATATTAGAAACAGTATCTAAATATTTAGAACCTAAATATAAAGATAAAGAAAGTGTATTTAAAGGATTTATTTTTAAGACAGTAGTAGATCCATTTATAGGAAAAATGTCTTATTTAAAGGTTACTCAAGGAGAAATTACTAAAGATAATGATGTGTTTAATATAAATAAAGATATAAAAGAGAAAATATATAACTTATATACAATGAAAAATAATGATTTGGTAGAAATAGAAAAAGCTAAATGTGGAGATGTAGTTATACTTACTAAGGTAAACTCATTACAAACAGGATATACATTATCATCAGATAGAGAGGAAGAGCCTTTATCTGAAATAAATCTTCCTAGACCACAAATATATTATGCTATAACTCCTAAAAATAAGGGTGATGAAGAAAAAGTCAGTATAACATTAAATAAAATAGTAGAAGAAGATCCAACTATACGTTGGTATAGAAATTCAGAAACAAAACAAGCTCTTATAGGAGGTCAAGGAGAATTACACATAAATACAGTAAAAAATAGAATGAAAGAAAAATTTGGAGTAGATGTAGAATTAATGGATCTTAAGGTTGCCTATAGAGAGACTATAAGAGGTTATGCTGATGTTCAAGGAAAGCATAAAAAACAATCTGGTGGTCATGGACAATATGGAGATGTAAAAATAAAATTTGAGAGAAGTAATGATGACTTTGAATTTGCAGAAGAAATATTTGGTGGGTCTGTTCCTAAGCAATATATACCAGCAGTAGAAAAAGGGTTAAAGGATTCTATGCTAAAAGGAACACTTGCAGGTTTCCCTGTTACTAATATAAAAGCTACTCTTTATGATGGTTCATATCATGATGTAGATTCTTCTGAAATGGCATTTAAGCTAGCAGCAAGTGCTGCTTTTAAAAAAGGTATGGAGCAAGCACAACCAGTACTATTGGAGCCTATAATGAAACTTAAAATAACAATACCAGATGAATATATGGGAGATGTAATGGGTGATATTAATAAGAGAAGAGGAAAAATACTTGGAATGGAACCTGATGATAAAGGAAAGCAAGTAATATATGCTCAAGCTCCTCAAGCAGAAACATTTAAATATGCTATAGATTTAAGATCTATGACACAAGGAAGAGGATATTTCGAGATGGAAATAGAAAAATATGAAGAGGTTCCTAATCAAATAGCTCAAAAAATTATATTACTAGCAAATAATAATTAAAAATTTTATAAAAAAGGCTGCAGATAGATTGTCTGGAGCCTTTTAAATTCTAATTCATATAGTGGATTAAGATAAATAAATTTTTATAAAAATAGATTTGTATGTGTAAACATTAAGTATAAAAAATCATATAAATTATATAATTAACCATTACACATATCATAAGGAATCGTAAATATAATACTATCGATAAATTTTAAGATATATAAGATGTAAGGCAGGAGGGGATGTAATGTACTTTAATAGATTTACTCAAAGGGCTAAAAAAGCTATAGATTTAAGTTTAGAATCGGCCCAAAAGCTAGGACATGAGGTTGTTGGCAGTGAACATATTCTTTTAGGATTATTAAGAGAAAAAGAAGGCATAGCAGCTAAAGTACTATTAAAATTAGGGATAACAGATACTATATTAGAAACAAGAATAATTGAAATAGAAGGGAAAGTAGAAAGTACACCTTCGGATATAACATTAAGTCCTAGAAGTAAACAGATATTAGAACTATCTGGTATGTTTGCAAATAAATTAAAAACTAATTATATAGGAACAGAGCATATACTACTTGCGATTGTTCAAGAAGGTGAAGGTATAGGAATTAAAATACTAAATGCCGAAGGAATAGATGAAAGAACAATAGTACAATTAATAATAGATATGATGGGATTAGACGAATATGCAGTGCAGCAAGAAGAAGAGAACAAGTATCCAGCTAAAGTTCAATCAACATCATCTAAATTACTAGATAAATATGGAATTAATCTTACTAACTATGCTTCACAAGGAAAAATAGATCCTGTAATAGGAAGGGAAAAGGAAATACAAAGAATTGTTCAAATATTAAGTAGAAGAACAAAGAACAATCCTGTGATAATAGGTGATCCAGGTGTAGGAAAAACTTCTATTGTAGAAGGTTTAGCTATAAATATATCAACAGGGGATGTTCCTGAAACATTAAAAAATAAAACATTATATACTTTAGACATGGGATCAATGTTAGCAGGAGCTAAATATAGAGGAGAATTTGAAGAACGAATAAAAAGTGTAGTAGATGAAGTAATGAAAAATGAAAATATAATTTTATTTATAGATGAATTACACACAATAATAGGAGCAGGATCAACTGGAGAAAGTACAATAGATGCATCAAATATATTAAAGCCAGCCTTATCAAGAGGAGATATTCAAGTTATAGGTGCTACAACTATAGATGAGTTTAGAAAGCATATAGAAAAAGATTCAGCGCTTGAAAGAAGATTCCAACCTGTTATGGTAAATGAGCCTACAGTTGAAGATACTATAAAAATGATACAAGGATTAAGAGACAAATATGAAGCTCATCACAGAGTTAAAATAAGTGATGAAGCTATAAAAGTATCTGTTGAACTATCTATTAGATATATACCAGATAGATTTTTACCAGATAAAGCTATAGATTTAATAGATGAAGCAGCTTCTAGAGTTAGATTAAGAGAAGTTACACCAACATCTGAAATAAAAAACTTAGAAGATGAAATGCAAAATATAATAAATGAAAAAGAAGAGGCTGTTAGGTATCAAGATTTTGAAAAAGCAGCCAAAATAAGAGATGAGCAAGAAAATCTTAAAAAACAATTAGAAGAAGTAAGACAACAGTGGAATAAATCAACTAAGTATGCAGATTTGGTTGATGCAGAAGCAATAGCAGAAGTTGTTGAGCTATGGACTGGAATACCAATAAATAAAATAGTAGAAGAAGAATCTTATAAATTATTGAAGTTAGAAGATACATTACATGATAGAGTGGTAGGTCAAGAACAAGCAGTTAAATCTATTGCTAGCGCAATAAGAAGATCAAGAGCAGGGCTTAAAGACCCTAATAAACCAATTGGTTCGTTTTTGTTTTTAGGTCCAACAGGTGTAGGAAAAACTGAATTGTCTAAAGCATTATCTGAAGTTCAATTTGGAGATGAAAATCAAATTATAAGAATAGATATGTCTGAATATATGGAAAAGCATGCCGTATCTAGAATGATAGGTTCCCCTCCAGGATATGTAGGATATGATGAAGGAGGCCAATTGACAGAAAAGGTTAGAAGACATCCCTACTCAGTTGTATTATTTGATGAAATAGAAAAGGCTCATCCAGATGTATTCAATATACTATTACAAATATTAGATGAAGGTAGACTAACAGATTCAAAAGGAAGAGCTGTTGATTTTAAAAATACTATAATAATAATGACTTCAAATGTAGGTGCTACTACAATTGATAAGCAAAAAACTTTAGGGTTTAGCGCCAATAAAGATGAAGAGATGATTGTAAAAACTCAATATGAAAAAATGAAAGAAAATATAATGGGAGAAGTAAAGAAAAACTTTAGACCAGAATTTATAAATAGAATTGATGATATAATAGTATTCCATTCATTAACAGAAGAGCATATATCTAAGATAGTAATAATAATGACTCAAGATTTAGTTAAGAGACTAGAAAAAATGGATATAAAATTAGAGATGAGAGAGGATGCTATAAAACTAATAGCAAAATCAGGTTTTGATTTAGAATATGGAGCAAGACCATTAAAAAGAGCTATACAAAAAGAATTAGAAGATAAATTATCAGAAGAGATTCTAAAGGGAAATATAAAAAAAGGAAGTACTGTTATAGCAAAAGCTAAAGATAATGATATAATATTTGAAAGTAAAGAGTAATGATATATTATAAGGGGAGATTATATTTCCCCTTTATTTTGTATTAATAAATTTATTAATACGCTAAGAATATTTAAAATTTAATTTAAAAACTCAATAACTTTACATAATACACCATACGTATGTTAAAATTATATAGATAATAGGAAGTTAAGGGTGATTTAAAATGGCGAAAATAAAGACAAAATATGTATGCCAAGAATGTGGATACGAAACATCGAAATGGTTAGGAAAATGTCCAGAATGTACTAAATGGAATACTTTTGTGGAAGAAATAGAGCAAAAGGGTTCTAAAAAGGATGTATTTATTATAGATAAGTCTTCTTCTAAACCAGTAAGTATAAATTCTATACAAACTAAAGAAGAAGAGCGATTTTCAACATGTATAAACGAGCTAGATAGGGTGCTTGGAGGAGGAGTTGTAAAAGGATCTTTAGTTCTTGTAGGTGGAGACCCTGGTATAGGAAAATCAACTCTTTTAATACAAGTCTCAAGTAACGTTGCAAACTCTGGGAAAAGAGTACTGTATATATCAGGAGAAGAATCTGAATCTCAAATAAAAATGAGGGCTCAAAGATTGGGAATAAATTCCGATAATCTATATATATATGCTGAAAATAATTTAAGTATGATAGAAGCTCAGTTAGAAAGTATTAATCCAGAACTTATAATATTAGACTCTATACAGACAGTATTTAGCCCAGAAATATCATCAGCTCCTGGTACAGTTAGCCAAATAAAAGAAGGAACTTCAAAATTTATGAAAATTTCTAAAAAAATGGGTATATCAACCTTTGTAGTTGGACATGTAACAAAAGAAGGATCTTTAGCTGGACCTAAGTTACTTGAGCACATGGTTGATACAGTCTTATATTTTGAAGGAGAGAGATATAATACTTATAGAATGGTAAGAGCTGTAAAAAACAGGTTTGGTTCGACTAATGAACTTGGAGTGTTTGAGATGAGAGATTTAGGGTTAGTCGAACTTGAAAATCCATCAAAAATACTTATATCAGAAAAGCCAAAAGATGTGGCTGGATCAGTAATAATTTCTACTGTAGAAGGAACTAGACCAATGCTTCTAGAATTACAAGCATTAGTGTCTCCTACAAGTTTTGGTATACCAAAGAGAACAGCAACTGGAGTAGACTATAATAGAGTGAGTATGCTTTTAGCAGTTCTTGAAAAACGTGTTGGCCTTCAAATACAAAATCAAGACGTTTATATTAACGTTGTAGGCGGAATCAAAATAAATGAACCATCTATAGACCTGGGTATAGTAATATCTATAGCTTCAAGTTTTAGAAATTTACCTGTAGATGAAACCATAGCGGTAACAGGAGAGGTAGGACTAACAGGAGAAGTTAGAGCTGTCAGCTTTATAGAAAAGAGAATAGCGGAGTGCAAGAAGCTTGGATTTACTAAAATGGTTATTCCAAGAAATAACTATGAAGTAGTGAAAGATGTGAAAGGGATAGAAATATGGCCTGTAGACAACTTAAGACAAGCAATAAATATAGTACTAGGGGGTAGTAAATAATAATGGAGGATTTCCTAAGCAATAAACATGTACTACATGCTTTGAAAATGATATCTCCTGGAAGTCCATTAAGACAGGGATTAGAAAATGTTTTAAAAGCAAAAACAGGGGGACTAATAGTTCTTGCGACAGATGAAGAAATAGTGAGAGTAGTAGATGGTGGATTTACTATAAATGCAGAGTATTCACCGGCATACTTATATGAATTAGCTAAAATGGATGGAGCTATCGTTCTTAGTTCAGATGCAAAGAGGATAATTTTTGCAAATGCACAGTTAATACCAGATTACTCTATACCAACATCAGAAACAGGTACAAGGCATAGAACAGCAGAAAGAGTTGCTAAGCAAACAGGGGCTATTGTAATAGCTATTTCTCAAAGAAGAAATGTAATAACTGTTTATAGAGGTGACCAAAAGTATGCATTAGAGGAAATATCAAAGATATTTACAAAAGCAAATCAAGCATTACAGACTTTAGAAAAATACAAATCAGTGCTAGATCAAGCAGTAATAAATCTAAATGCTCTAGAATTTAATGATTTAGTAACAATATATGATGTTGCACTTGTAGTTCAAAAAATGGAAATGGTAATGAGAATTACCAATATAATTGAAAAGTACATAATAGAGTTAGGTGAAGAAGGTACCTTAGTTAGTATGCAGTTAGATGAGCTAATGGGTACTACTAAAATTGATCAAAAATTAATATTTAAAGATTATAGTAGACATGATGTAGATATTAAAGATTTTAAACGTAAAATAAAAAACCTAACATCAGAGGAACTTGTAGACTTAGTTAATATGGCTAAATTATTAGGATATAGTGGATTCTCAGAGAATATGGACATGGCTATAAGATCTAGAGGATATAGAATTCTTAATAAGATACATAGACTTCCATCAACAATAATTGAAAACTTAGTTAATTATTTTGAAAATTTCCAGGAAATATTAGATGCTTCTATTGAAGATTTAGATGATGTAGAAGGAATAGGTGAAATTAGAGCAACATATATTAAAAATGGACTTATAAAAATGAAACAATTGGTATTATTAGATAGACATATATAATGAATGTTACTACTTTGTTATTGAATATATTGGGTATTATGGATTATAATAAAAAAATACTAAAGGATAAAAACCAGGGGGTGAAAATTTGATACGTAAGATAACAAGAATAATAATTGGATTACTTGGGTTAACTCTAGGTATGACTACGTATACAGCAGTAACAAAAGCAATACCAAATTTTGCATTTGGTAAAGGTACATATGGTTTAGTAGGATCGGTAGCAGTAGGTATAGTTATAGGACTTTTATTCTATATACTAGAACCTTGGGTTTTAAATAAATTTAAAGATATAGCTAAAGTTGTAGATAAAGAGATATCAAGATATCCTCAAACAGATATATTATTAGGCTCTATTGGGCTTATAGTAGGATTTGTAATAGCTTACTTAGTAAGTGGATTAATGAGTTCGATACCTATATTTGGTGGAATATTATCATTCCTTACATATGGATTTATGGGATACTTAGGAATTAAAGTAGCTCTTAAGAGTAAGGATGACTTATTTAATATAGTTAAGATAGGAAAGCTAGCACCATCAATTAAAGAAAAGACTTCGAAAAAAGAAGTTAAAGCTATACCTCCTAAGATTTTAGATACTAGTGTTATAATAGATGGTAGGATAGCAGATATATGTAAGACAGGCTTTATAGAAGGAAAACTTATAATACCTAAGTTTGTATTAGACGAGTTACAACATATTGCAGATTCTTCAGATGATTTAAAAAGAGTTCGAGGTAGAAGAGGTCTTGATATATTAAGTATAATTCAGAAAGAATTAGATATAGAAGTTGAAATAAGTGAAGCTAGATTTGACGATATAGCAGAAGTTGATAGTAAGCTTCTAAAGTTAGGTCAAGTTTTAAATGGTAAGGTAGTTACTAATGATTATAACCTTAATAAAGTAGCACAAGTTCAAGGTGTTGAAGTATTAAATATTAATGAACTTGCAAATGCTATAAAGCCAGTTGCAATACCTGGAGAAGAAATGGTAGTTCAAGTGGTTAAAGAAGGTAAAGAAAATAGTCAGGGTATAGCATACTTAGATGATGGTACAATGATAGTAGTAGATGGTGGAAAAAGACATATAGGTGAAACAATAAGAGTGTTAGTTACATCTGTTCTTCAAACACCAGCAGGAAGAATGATATTTGGAAAACCTAAAAATTAATTAATATATATAAAGGTCTTCGTATTTTCGAAGGCTTTTTCTATATACAAAAATATGTTAATATGATTTAATTTGAGTATATAAGTCTACAAAGAGGTGAATGTATGAATGGCGTTGTTATCGTTGCTGCAGGTAAAGGAAGCAGAATGAAGATGGATATAAATAAGCAATTTATAAAACTAAACGAAAAAGAAATAGTTGCTTATACAATTGAAAAATTCTATAATCATAGGAATATACAAGACATAGTTGTTGTAGTAAGAGAAGAAGAATCTAATATTTTAAAAAAAGAAATATTAGAAAAATATAATTTTAAAAATATAAAAATAGCATTTGGAGGAAAAGAAAGACAAGATTCTGTTTATAATGGATTAAAAATGCTAGATAAAGATTGCAAAAACGTATTAGTACATGATGGAGCCAGACCTTTTGTAAGTAAAGAAATAATAGATAATTCGATAGATGCAGCTAAAAAATATAATGCTGTAGTAGTAGGTGTTCCTGTAAAAGATACTATAAAAATAGTAAATAAAGATAATGATATAGTAGATACTCCTAATAGAAGCGTTCTATGGGCAGTTCAAACACCTCAAACTTTTAATTATGAAATATTAATGAAAGCTTATGAAAATGCATTTGAAAGTGAATTTTATGGAACAGATGATGCTATGCTAGTAGAGCGTATAGGGTATAAAGTGAAAATGATAGAAGGATCTTATAATAATATAAAAGTGACTACACCAGAAGATATAAATATGGGAATTCAAATATTAAAGAGTCAAAACTTATAGGAGGAAAAAATGAGAGTAGGATTAGGATATGATGTTCATAAATTAGTAGAAGGAAGAAAGTTAATAATAGGTGGAGTGAATGTTCCACATGAAAAGGGGTTATTAGGACATTCAGATGCAGATGTATTAGTTCATGCAGTAATGGATTCAATATTAGGAGCACTTGCACTTGGAGATATTGGTAAACATTTCCCTGATACAGATGAAAGATATAAAGGTGCTGATAGTATAAAACTATTAGATTTTGTAAATAATTTAATAAAAGAAAAAGGATATGCTATAGGAAATATAGACTGTACAATAATAGCTCAAAGTCCTAAGATGGCACCTTATATTATGGGGATGAGAGAGAATATTGCAAGGACTTTAAATACGGATATAGAAAATATAAATGTGAAAGCGACGACTGAAGAAGGTCTTGGATTCACAGGTACAAAGCAAGGTATAGCATCTCAAAGTATCTGCATGTTAGTTAAAGTTGACAACTAATATTAAATAATATATTATTATTTTAATCACAAAAATAAATTTAAAGCCGTGATAAAGAAATAGTAGAAGGTGGAGTCTTTACAGAGAGGAAACATTAGCTGAGAGTTTCTAAGGATAAGTCTTTGAACCAGTCTTTTAGCTTAAGAACGTTAAAAGTTTTTACGGTAAGGACCGTTATATCCTATAAAGAGAGCTTTAGGGCTAATTAGAGTGGTACCGCGGAACGAACCTTTCGTCTCTATACGTTTGTATAGAGATGAGAGGTTTTTTTAGTTATAGAACTTAAAAATTATTAATTTAGGAGGAAAGAAATTATGAAAATGTCTAAAATGTTAATATCAACATTAAAAGAAGTTCCATCTGATGCAGAAATAACAAGTCATCAGTTAATGATGAGAGCCGGTATGATAAAGAAAATGGCGTCTGGAGTTTATAACCAATTACCAATGGGATTAAGAGTTTTCAATAAAATACAAAACATAATAAGAGAAGAGATGAATGCTAAGGATGCTCAGGAAATATTATGTTCAGGATTAATACCATCAGAACTTTGGAAAGAGTCAGGAAGATGGGATGTAATGGGTCCTGAAATGTTTAGACTTAATGATAGAAATGAAAGAAGTTACTGCATGGGACCAACTCATGAAGAAGTATTTACAGATATAATAAGACAAGAGGTTACTTCATATAAACATTTACCACTTAACTTATATCAAATACAAGTGAAATATAGAGATGAAAGAAGACCTAGATTTGGTGTTATGAGAACTAAGACTTTCACAATGAAAGATGCTTATAGCTTTGACGTAGACCAAGAAGGATTAGACAAGTCATACCAAGATATGTTTGAAGCATATACAAATATATTTAAAAGATGTGAATTAGAAAATAGCCCAGTTCAAGCAGATTCAGGAGCAATGGGTGGTTCTGCATCAGCTGAATTCATGGTTAAATCAGAAGTTGGAGAAGATGAAATAGTATTCTGCACAGGATGTGATTACGCAGCTAACATAGAAAAAGCGGGGTCAGTAAACCATGAAACTTGTAATGAAGAAATGAAAGAATTAAAAGAAGTTCATACTCCAGAAGTAACTACAATAGATGGATTAGCTAAATTCTTTAATATAGAAGCAGGCAAGTTTGGAAAAACTTTAATATACTATGCAGATGGAAAAAGTGTAGCAGTAGTAGTTAGAGGGGACAGAGAAGTTAATGAAACTAAAGTTGCTAATGCTATAGGTGGAGCTGTAGAGTTTGAGCTTGCTAGTGAAACAACTATAAAAGAGGTAACTGGTGCAGAAGTTGGATTTGCTGGTCCAATAGGAATAAAAACAGATTACTTATTAATAGATCAAGAAGTAGTAGATCAAAAGAATTTAATAATAGGTGCAAATAAAACAGAATATCATATAGAAAATGCTAACTACGGAAGAGACTTTGAAGGTACAGTTGGGGACTTCAGAAATGTAGAAGAAGGAGATAAATGTACTAAGTGTGGTAGTGCACTAGAAGTAGCTAGAGGAGTAGAAGTTGGTCATATATTTAAGTTAGGAACTAAGTACTCAGAATCTATGGGAGCTACTTATCTAGATAAAAATGGTAAATCTCAACCAATAGTTATGGGATGCTACGGAATCGGTGTTGAAAGAACAGCGGCAGCTGTAATAGAACAACATCATGATGAAAATGGTATAATATGGCCTTTAGCTATAGCTCCATATCATGCAGTCGTAGTACCAGTAAATATGAAAAAAGCTGAACAAGTAGAAGTTGCTGAAAATTTATACAATGAATTAAAAGCTATGGGTGTAGAAGTATTATTAGATGATAGAGATGAAAGAGTTGGATTCAAATTCAAAGATAGTGAGCTTATAGGTATACCAATGAGAATAACTGTTGGTAAAGATATAACAGATGGGAAAGTAGAATTTAAGTTAAGAGAAGCACAAGACAAAGAAGTAATATCTTTAGATGAAGTTAAATCAAAGGTTGAAGCTGAGTTTGCAAAACATAACGTAAAGTTAGGATAATTAAAAAATAGTTAGATAGTATATATAATCCACTAACTTATTAACAATTTTAATTAAAATGTGGATATATATACTATTTTAATTGTGACAAAAAACAACTTTATCCACAATTGTAGATAAATATAATAATAAAATATGTTGTTTTTATAGCAATTGGACAAAATAACATTACAATAGAGATAGTATTTTGATATTATAGATACGTATTAAAATTACAGGAGGTAAAATTATGAGCGTAAGAGTAAGATTTGCTCCAAGTCCAACTGGATTTGTTCATATAGGTAGTTTAAGAACAGCTTTATACAATTACTTATTTGCAAAGAAGATGGGTGGAGAATACATATTAAGAGTAGAAGATACTGATCAAACTAGATTAGTAGAAGGTGCAATAGAAAATATGCTTACTGGTATGGCATGGGGTGGAGTTAACCACAGTGAAGGTGTTGTACTAGATGAAAATGGAAACATAACTCAAAAAGGTGAGTATGGTCCATACATACAATCTGAGAGATTAGATATATACAAAGAATATATAAAAGAGTTACTAGATGATGGTAAAGCTTATTACTGCTTCTGTACTAAAGAAAGATTAGACTCTGTTCGTGAAAAGCAAAAAGAAGCTGGAGAAACTCCAAGATATGATGGTAACTGTAGAGATTTAACTAAAGAAGAAATAGATGCTAAAATAGCAGCTGGTGAACCGTATGTAATAAGACTAAGATTACCAGAAAACCATGTAATAAAGTTTACTGACTTAGTTAGAGGGGAAACAGAATTTAATACTAACGATTTAGATGATCAAGTATTAATAAAAACTGATGGATTCCCAACTTACCACTTTGCAGTTGTAGTTGATGACCATTTAATGAAAATAACTCATGTAATAAGAGGAGAAGAATGGGTATCTTCAACTCCAAAACATGTTTACTTATATGAAGCGTTTGGATGGGAAGCTCCAACATTTGTACACTTACCAAACATACTTAATAGTGAAAAGAAAAAATTAAGTAAGAGACACGGAGATGTTGCAGTTGAAGATTTCAAGAAAAAAGGATATTTACCAGAAGGATTAATCAACTATGTTGCACTAGTTGGATGGTCTCCTGAAGATAACCAAGAACTATTCACTATGGAAGAATTAGAAAATGCATTCTCTGTAGAGAGAGTATCTAAGAGTGGTGGAGTATTTGACACTGAAAAATTAAACTGGGTTAACCAACATTATATAAAAGATGCAGATGATGAATATTTAACAGATTTAGCTATACCATTCTTAGTAGAAGCTGGATTTATAAGTGAAGAAGAAGCTACAACTAAATATGATTTCTTAAAGGGTATGGTTTCTGTACTTAAAGAAAAATTACAATACGTAAAAGAAATAACTAACCATGCTTCTATATTCTTTGGAGATAAGGTAGAGTTAGAAACTGAAGAATGTAGAGAATTCTTAAACTTAGAGCATATACCAACGCTAGTTAATGCATTAGCTGAAAAAATGGAAAAAGCTGAAGTTGTAGATGAAGCTTTCGTAAAGGCAATGTTTAAAGAAATACAAAAAGAACATGGAATAAAGGGTAAAAACTTATTCATGGGATCAAGAATAACATTAACTGGTCAAATGCATGGTCCAGATTTACCAAAGACTATGGAAGTATTAGGTAAAGAAACTTGCTTAAATAGAATATCTTATGTAAAAAACAATCTTATATAATTATAAAAGTCCGCCAATTTTAAAGGCGGGCTTTTTGCATAAGTAAATATTTTAAAGTTAAATGTCATATCATCGTACTATTAAAGGAAAGTAAATGTTTATGTAGTTATTTGATGAAAGAATTTAGTTGTAAAGGTAGAGGAATTTTATCCGATAAATGTAATATATTAAAACAACATTAAAATTAATATGAGATTAAAACGTAATTATAAAATAAATTAATAGAGTTTTATTTTAATATAGGGGGGTAATTATGTATAGTAGTATAGAGGATGTAAAAAAAGAATTAAAAGAACTTTGTAGTGAGTATGTGAGTATACTAGAAAAGTTAAGAGAAGAAAAAGTTATAAATAAAGAAACTTTTGAAATATGTAGCTCGAGTAAGGTATTATTTTTAGAAGAATAGTCTAATAATATTTTAAAGGTAGATTTTTTTGAAATACTGAGGATATAATAGTAATACTATTAATTCTGAGATTTTTAAACTATAATATTATGGTAAGATATAACAAAGTAGCGAGGTGACAAGTATGAAATTATATAATACATTGACGAGGACAAAAGAAGAGTTTGTACCATTAGAAGAGGGTAAGGTGAAGATGTATGTATGTGGACCGACTGTATACAACTATATTCACATAGGGAATGCAAGACCATTTATAATATTTGATACTTTAAGAAGATATTTAGAGTACAGAGGATACGATGTAACTTATGTTCAAAACTTTACGGATGTTGATGATAAAATAATAAAAAGAGGGCATGAGGAACATATATCTCCAGAGGCAGTTGCAAATAAATATATAGAAGAATACTTTGTGGATGCTGATGGATTAGGTATAAAAAGAGCTAATGTTCATCCTAAAGTTACAGATAATATACAAGAGATAATAGCTTTTGTTAAAGCTTTAGAAGATAAAGGTTATGCTTATGAAGTAAATGGAGATGTTTATTTTGACACTAAGAAATTTGACGGATACGGAAAACTTTCAAAGCAAAATCAAGATGACTTAGAAGCTGGAGCGAGAATAGAAGTAAATAGTCAAAAAAGACATCCAATGGATTTTGTTCTTTGGAAATCTAAAAAAGAAGGAGAACCAGGATGGCAGAGTCCATGGGGAGAAGGTAGACCAGGATGGCACATAGAATGTTCTGTTATGTCAAATAGATACTTAGGGGAAACTATAGACATACATGCAGGAGGCCAAGATCTAGCATTTCCTCATCATGAAAATGAAATAGCTCAAAGTGAAGCTAAGAGTGGAAAAACATTTTCAAATTACTGGGTACACAATGGATATATAAATATAAATAATGAAAAAATGAGTAAATCTAAAGGAAACTTCTTTACTGTAAGAGATATATCAAATTCTTATGATTTAGAAATAGTGAGATTCTTTATGTTATCAGCTCATTATAGAAACCCAGTTAACTTTAGTGATGAAATGTTAACACAAGCAAAAACTGCTTTAGAAAGACTTTATAATGCTAAAGAAAAATTAGAGTTTACAGTAAGCAATCTACAAGAATCTAGGGAAACTTCAGATGAAAAATCATTAGCTACAGAATTAGATGCATTTAGAGCTAAATTCATAAATGCTATGGAAGATGATATAAATACAGCAGATGCTATAAGTGTTATATTTGAATTATCTAGATTTATAAATACAAATGTAGATGAAAAATCTTCTTTAGAATTTGCTAAAAAGTGTTTATATGAATTCAATGAATTAACTAGTGTATTAAATATAGTTAATAAAAAAAATGATGATATGTTAGATGAAGAAATAGAAAATCTAATACAAAAAAGAGTAGATGCTAAAAAGAATAAAGACTTTAAATTAGCAGACGATATAAGACAAGAGCTATTAGATAAGGGAATAATATTAGAAGATACTAGACAAGGTACGAAGTGGAAAAGAGCATAATTATGAATAGAACAGAACTAATAACAATGTCTCCATTAGTATTAGCTTATATAGGGGATACAATTTACGAATCATATATAAGAGAATATCTTATTAGACAAAATATAAATAAAAAAGTTAATGACCTTCACAAATCGGCAGTAAAGTATGTTAAGGCAAAAGCTCAAGCTACTATAATGCATGAAATAGAAGAAGAGTTAACTGAAGAGGAATTAAGAATATATAAGAGAGGTAGAAATCAAAAATCTCATACATCTCCTAAAAATGCAGATATAATAGATTATAAGCATGCAACTGGGTTTGAAGCTTTAGTAGGATATCTACATTTAGGTGATGAAAAAGAAAGACTTGATTATATAATATCTAAAGGTATAAAAATAATAGAAGATAATATGTAAAATAAAAAGTATTGCTTTTAAGAGCAGTACTTTTTTAATATATGTTTTTATAACATAATTAATGAGGTATAATAGTATCTATAAATTATTACTAAGGGGGATATTAAAAATGAAAGTAAAATTATTATCTTACACACCAGAACCAGAAAAAGTTATATCTATGGCAGCTAAGCTATGTTATTCAGCTGTTGGAGTTGACGATATAGAAAAGAATTTGACTGATGAGAGTATAGATAAATTTTTAAATATGTTAATTAATATAGGACATGAGTCTCCTTTAGAACATGTTTCATTTACTTTTGCAGTAGAAGGAATATCAAGAGCATGTTCACATCAAATAGTTAGACATCGTATAGCTAGTTATTCACAACAAAGCCAACGATATGTTAAATTAAATCAATTTGAGTATATAATTCCTCAGGAAATAAATGAAATAGAAGAAGCTAGAGAAGTATTTATAGATGCTATGAAAAAAGACCAAGAGACTTATGATAAGTTAGTAGATATATTATTTGAAAAACATTATAATAATTTAATCAAATCTGGAAAAAATGAAAAAGAGGCGAAAAGAGACGCTGAAAAGAAAGCTATAGAAGATGCTAGATATGTATTCCCAAATGCATGTGAAACAAAAATGGTATTTACGATGAACACTAGAAGTTTATATAATTTCCTAGATCATAGATGCTGTGAAAGAGCACAATGGGAAATAAGAGAATTAGCTACAGAGATGCTAAGACAATTAAAACAAGTTGCTCCAATACTATTTAAAAATAGTGGACCTAACTGTGTAAAAGGACCTTGCCCAGAAGGTAAAATGACATGCGGTGAGATAATTTCAATAAGAGAAAAATTTAAGAATTTGTAGGCGGTGGAAGATTTGGCAATAATAGAAGGAAGAAATCCTGTAATAGAAGCGATAAAAAATGATAGAGAAATAGATAAGATAATGGTAGCAAACTCAGCTAAAGAAGGTTCTATCAAAAAAATAATAGGAATGGCTAAAGAAAAGAATCTAATAATTCAATATGTTGATAAAAATAAACTAGATGAAATAAGCACAAGTCATGCTCATCAAGGAGTAATTGCTCAAGTAAGTGAACATAAATATGTTGAGTTAGATGATTTAATAGAAAGTGTAAAAGCAAAAGGAGAAGATCCATTCTTTATAATATTAGATGAAATAACAGACCCTCATAACCTTGGAACTATAATAAGAACAGCAGATGCAGTAGGAGCTCATGGTGTAATAATACCAAAGAGAAGATCAGTACATATAACTCCAGTAGTAGTAAAAGCTTCAGCTGGTGCAATAGAATATGTACCAGTTTGTAAAGTAACCAATATAGTAAATACAATCAAGAAGTTAAAGGAAGAAGGTCTATGGATAGCAGCGGCAGATATGGATGGACAAGTTTTCTATGAACAAAACCTTACAGGAGCACTAGGATTAGTAATAGGAAGTGAAGGTTTTGGGATATCTAGACTAGTTAAACAAAATTGTGATTTTACAGTTAAAATGCCTATGATAGGAAATGTAACATCATTAAATGCATCTGTAGCAGGTGGAATTCTTTTATATGAGATATTCAAGCAAAGATCAGGCGTAAAATAAATTAAATGAGAAGAAATATAAAAAAGTATTTAATAGTAGATGGTTACAATATTATAAATGCATGGGAAGAATTACAAAATATAGCGAAAACAGATTTAGAATATGCAAGAGATAAGCTTATTGATGCTATTATTGAATATGCAGAATTTACAGGACGAAAAGCGATAATAGTTTTTGATGCATACAACGTTAAAAGTAGTAAAGAAAAGTTGGAGTTTAGAAAATATATAACTATAGTATATACAAAAGAACATCAAACAGCAGATAGTTATATAGAAAAATACATAAGTTCTTTATCTAAATATGATGATGTTAAAGTAGCAACTAATGACTATGCAGAACAGCAGATAGTATTAGGTAAAGGTGCATCAAGGATATCTGCAAGAGAATTAAAATTAGACTTAGATAATGCAAAGGCGAAAATAAGAGAAAAAACTAGTAGTATGGGGAAAAAAATCCAGCGAAACTGGTTAGAGGATAGGATAGATAAGGAAACATTGTCGAAACTTGAGAACATTCGTAGAAACCATTGAAAATACTAAATTTATTAGATTATAATATAGCTATGAAAATGGTTAATGGGGGAGATTTTACATGTTAGTAGCGAATGATAAATATTATGAGGTAGTAGATAATTCTCAACAAGATGAGTATGATTTAGTATTAAAAGCTAGCAAAGGGGATAAAATAGCTTTAGAATATATTATTAAAAAATACAAAAATTTTGTAAAAGCAAAAGCAAAATCATATTTTTTAATAGGTGCAGATAAGGAAGACATAATACAAGAAGGTATGATAGGCCTTTATAAAGCGGTTAGAGATTTCGATGGAAACAAAACGAATTCATTTAAATGTTTTGCTGAAATATGTATAACGAGACAAATAATAACAGCAATAAAGACAGCGACAAGACAAAAACATATACCACTTAATTCTTATGTATCTTTAAATAAACCTATATATGATGAGGAATCAGAAAGAACACTTTTGGATATTATAGCAACTAGTATGGTTACTGATCCAGAAGAACTTATAATTAGCAAAGAAGAGTTAAAACGTATTGAATCTAAAATAAATGAACTATTAAGCGAATTAGAGCAAGAAGTCCTAGAACTATATCTAAATGGAAAGAGTTATCAATATATAGCGGACAGGCTTGAAAGAGATGTAAAATCAATAGATAATGCTCTTCAAAGAGTCAAGAGAAAATTAGAAAAACATCTTGAAAACAAGAATGATTAATAGTAAAATACTTACCATAAGCTTATTATAAGCATATTAATTTATTCATAAAAACTGAGGAGGAATTCAAAATGGCTAAAGCTAAATTTGAAAGAAATAAACCACACGTTAATATAGGAACAATAGGTCACGTTGACCACGGTAAAACTACATTAACAGCAGCAATAACAAAAACATTATTCGACAGATATCAATTAGGAGAAGCAGTAGACTTCGCTAATATAGATAAAGCTCCAGAAGAAAGAGAAAGAGGGATCACAATCTCTACAGCTCACGTTGAATACGAAACTCCAAACAGACACTACGCTCACGTTGACTGCCCAGGACATGCTGACTACGTTAAGAACATGATAACAGGAGCAGCTCAAATGGATGGTGCAATATTAGTTTGTTCAGCAACTGATGGACCAATGCCTCAAACAAGAGAACATATACTATTATCAAGACAAGTTGGTGTACCTTACATAGTGGTATTCTTAAACAAGTGTGATGTAGTAGATGATGAAGAATTATTAGAGTTAGTTGAAATGGAAGTAAGAGACTTATTAAACGAGTACGAATTCCCAGGAGATGACACTCCAATAATCCAAGGATCTGCTTTAATGGCATTACAAGATACTTCTTCAGTATGGGGAGACAAAATAGTTGAGTTATTTGAGCAAATAGATGCTTATATACCAGAACCAGAAAGAGATGTTGATAAGAACTTCTTAATGCCAGTAGAAGATGTATTCTCTATAACAGGAAGAGGAACAGTTGCTACAGGTAGAGTAGAAAGAGGAATATTAAAAGTTCAAGACGAAGTTGAATTAGTAGGACTTTCTGAAGAGCCAAGAAAAATGGTTGTTACAGGAGTAGAAATGTTCAGAAAATTATTAGATCAAGCACAAGCTGGAGATAATATAGGAGCATTAATAAGAGGGGTACAAAGAAACGAAATAGAAAGAGGACAAGTATTAGCTAAGCCAGGAACAGTTAAAGCACATACAAAATTCATGGCAGAAGTATACGTTCTTAAAAAAGAAGAAGGTGGAAGACATACTCCATTCTTCGATGGATACAGACCACAATTCTACTTCAGAACAACAGACGTTACAGGAGCTTGTAAGTTACCAGAAGGTGTAGAAATGGTTATGCCAGGAGATAACGTAACTATGGAAGTTGAATTAATCAACTCTATATGTGTAGAAGAAGGATTAAGATTCGCAATAAGAGAAGGTGGAAGAACAGTAGCATCAGGTGTTGTTGCTTCTATAGTTGAGTAATCTCTTATTTAACGATTGATATATATATATATATATAAAAGAGGGGCTATGCCTCTCTTTTTTTATTAAATTGAAAAAGGTAATAATATACTGCTTATATTTTCTTGACAATTTGGATGAAATTTTATATACTAAGTTAGTGCTTTGAAAGAGAAACAAGTCGAGTTTGTAACTAAGTTTTACATAAAAAATAAATTTTGTAAAATTACAAAAAAAACTTGAAAAAATACAAGAAATAATATAAAATGTAATAGTGTGCTTGAGAGATATGAAGTAAATTGAATAAATCTTAGTTAACAGCGACCGAATGCCGGTTGAAAAAATACAACACACCCGGAGCAGTGTATCGGCATAAGTCGTGCGTGATATTAAGATTAAACGTGCGATAAAGGAGGGAAATTACAATGGCTAAAGAAACAATAAGAATAAGATTAAAGTCATATGATCACAAATTATTAGATTTTTCAGCTGCTAAAATAGTTGAAACTGCTAAGAAAGCTGGATCACAAGTTTCAGGACCTGTGCCACTACCAACTGAAAAGCAAGTTGTAACTATACTAAGAGCTGTACACAAGTACAAAGACTCTAGAGAGCAGTTCGAAATAAGAACTCATAAGAGATTAATAGACATAGCAAACCCAACACCTAAGACAGTTGACTCATTAATGAGATTAGACTTACCAGCTGGTGTTGATATAGAAATAAAATTATAATAGCAACCTAAGATGAAATCCTATAAGGTGATTATCTTAGAATGATTATAATGAAAGTTATAATCCGCTGTAAGAATTATAGGAGGTGCTAATATGAAAGGTATATTAGGAAAAAAACTAGGTATGACTCAAATATTTACTGAAACAGGTATAGTAATACCAGTTACAGTTGTTGAAGCAGGACCTATCGTTGTAACTCAAATAAAAACAGTTGAGAAAGACGGATACAATGCAATCCAAATAGGATTTGGAGATGCTAAAGAAAAATCTTTAAACAAGCCTCAAAAAGGTCATTTAGCTGCTGCTAACGTTTTAAAGAAACACTTAAAAGAATTTAGAGTAGATTCTGTAGAAGGATATACAGTTGGACAAGAAATAAACGCTGATTTATTCGCTGCAGGTGAAGTAATAGATGTAACTGGAATAAGTAAAGGTAAAGGATTCCAAGGTCCAATAAAAAGACATGGACAATCAAGAGGTCCTGAATCTCACGGTTCTAGATACCACAGAAGACCAGGTTCAATGGGAGCATGTTCTTTCCCTGGTAGAGTTTTCAAAAACAAAAAATTAGCTGGACACATGGGTAGCGTTAAAGTTACAGTTCAAAACTTAGAAGTTGTTAAGGTAGATGCTGATAAGAACCTTATATTAGTTAAGGGTGCTATACCAGGACCTAAAGGTTCAGTAGTAACTATAAAAGAAGCTGTAAAGTCTTCTAAATAATGACTAACCTAAGAAAGGAGGAAGCACAATGCCAAAATTAAACGTATTAAACACTAATGGACAAAATGTTGGAGAAATAGAATTATCAGATGCTATATTCAACATAGAAGTTAATGAGCACGTATTATACGAAGCTGTTAAAAATCAATTAGCAAACAAGAGACAAGGTACTCAATCTGCTAAAACTAGAGCAGAAGTTAGAGGTGGCGGAAGAAAACCTTGGAAACAAAAAGGAACTGGTAGAGCTAGACAAGGTTCTATAAGATCTGTACAATGGGTAGGTGGAGGAGTTGCCTTCGCACCTAAGCCAAGAGATTACAGTTACACTTTACCTAAGAAGGTAAGAAGATTAGCGATGAAGAGTGCTTTATCTGCTAAAGTTCAAAATGGTGAAATAATAGTATTAGACGCTTTAAATATGGAAGCTCCTAAGACTAAGGAATTCGCTCAAATATTAAAGAATGTAAATTCTGCAAAGAAAGCTTTAATAGTAACTGCTGAAAACAATGAAAACGTAATAAAATCAGCAAGAAACTTAGAAGGTGTTCAAG
>NZ_JAFFPK010000103.1 GCF_017590215.1 Clostridium sp. CCUG 7971 | reverse complement strand
TTTTTATCTTCTTCAATAGATAAATTATACTCATGAGGCTCTTCATTAAATATTATATTAACAGATGAACTTGGCTTTAAATTTAAAGTATTGTCCTTAGATTGTTTTCTATTTATAGAAAATATAGAAGTTTTATTTTCGTAATCATAAGTACTCGGTTTAAGAATAACAGATTCATTATTATATTTAACCATTACGGTAGGCAATTTTGATGCATCTTTATAGTTATAAAAAATCATCATTGAAACAAATGCAAGTAAAATTACCACAAATATCATTAGTTTATTTCTTTTGGACATTTTGTTCTCCTTTTATTTTTATTAACTACTATTTTAACAGAAAAGAATTAAATGTAAAAATATGTAAATTAACATTTTAAATTTTTATTTATAGATATATATGTTATATTTTTACTTGTACCAATGATTTTAATATTATAGCTACTAATTATAAAACATTAAATCTTGAAAATAAAAAACTAAAGGCTATGGTCATATAGACCGTGGCCTTTAATTTTTAAATATTTTAAAATTAAATGAACCATTTTGCATCTATATACATCTAATTAGTGTAAGGCAAAGAAGTAGCGCTACAATTTGCATGGAAAGGTAGGAAGTTAGTTGAATAAAAATACATTTATAGAAAACGTTCTCGAGGCTGAACGTACTTTATATCATGTATCTAAATCAATTTTGGTTTATGATCAGGATTGTGAGGATGCTGTTCAGGGGGCAATTTTAAAAGCTTATGAGAAATTACATACATTAAAAGAAGAAAAATATTTTAAGACATGGTTAATTAGAATATTAATAAACGAATGTTATAACTTAAAGCGTAGAGAATACCCGAAACTACCCTATGAAGAATGCTTTGAGTTTGTAAAGGCTGATGATAAAAAAGATTATAGCGAATTATATTTGGCTATTAGAAAATTACCGCCACGCATTCGTATTACAATTATTCTTTATTATGTAGAGGGATACTCAGTAGAAGAAATTAAGCAGATTTTAAAAGTACCTTCTGGAACTGTAAAAAGTAGGTTAGCAAAGGGACGAAAGTTATTAAAAATAAAATTAGAAAACATGGAGGTAATTTATGAGTAATTATAATTGGAATAATGCCTTTCCAGATACACCTAAAAGTTTTAAAAATAAGGTAAGTGATACATTAAATAACTTACCAGATCAAGAGGAGAATAGTGAAATGGGAAATATAAAAATATATAAAAATGGATCTTTAAAGAAAAAGGTTATAATTGCATTAGCAGCTACTTTTGTATTAGGAACAACTGCATTTGCAGCAGGAAAATTATTCTCTACTGTAGGAATTTCAAGTAATATACCAACTTATACTGCAATACCTAAAGTGGAGCAAATAAATAATGATTTTGGATTTAATCCAAAATTAATTGATAAATTTGAAAATGGATATATCTTTGAAAATGGCTATACTGGAAATAATGAAGGATTTGACGAACAAGGTAATTCTGTAGGAAAAACAAAATCTCTTCATTTTGCCTATGCAAAAGGTAATAATAAATTAAACCTTTATATGGAAGGTCAGATGTTAGGTGAAAGATCTAAAGAGGAAGCTGTTGTTGATACTCATAATAGTATAGCTTTATATTATCATTCTTATGCTAATAAGCTTGTTCCAGAGGATTATAAAATGACAGAACAAGATAAAAAGGATGAGGCATCTGGTAAATATGTATTTAGTTTTGGATCTAAAGATATTGAAATTTCTAAAGTTCAATCTTTAAACTGGGAACAAAATGGAGTATACTACTCTTTTTTAGTAACAGATTCTGACTTATCACAAGATGAATTAGTTAAAATGGCTCATCAGATTATTAATTCAAAATAAAACTTAGCTTAACTAATTAGCTTTTTAAAGTATAAATTTTCAATTCAAATTTAATAAAAATAAATAAAAGAACTTATTTAAGTTCTTTTATTTATTTTTTGCTTTGTTAGTTTTCTTCGTTATTTATTGAACTAGCTTAAATCAATGTGCTTTACTTTCAAATTCAATGAATCTACTTTGTAATTTAAGAATACGTTGATATTATATAATTACCACTTCAGAATTATATAATATATAAAATTAATTTTAATTAGGAGGGGTTATAATGCAAATATTAGGACGTGATATTTTAATAAGCATGGCTATTATGATTATGATACTGATAATAAATGCCAAACATAAAAATAGAAGGGAAATTTCTTTATATAATACAGGGATTATGTTGTTTTCTTTGTCTATGGTTATTATATTTTCCTTAACGGGTATATCTCCAATGAGTGGATTTCATCTTGACATAAGAATTAATGAAGTATCTTTTATTCCATTTGAAGGTATTGTTGAAATGTTACGAGGTGGAATAACTACACATTCATTTATTAATATTATTGGAAATATTGCAATGTTTATGCCAATTGGTTTTTTGCTCCCGTTGATATACACTAAAGTAAACTCTTGTAAAAAAGCAGTAGTTATTGGATTTTGCACCTCACTGCTTATTGAATTATCACAGTTATTTTTAACTAGAGGAACTGATGTTGATGATTTAATACTTAATACTTTAGGAGCAACATTAGGATACTTGGCATTTACTATTTTTAAAAGTATATTTAATATATTTACTGAAAAAATTATTATGAAATCAAAGACTATACAAAATAAATTTATTTTACTATCAGGAATATTAATTCCATACATTGTAATTATCATATGTGGTTTCTATGATAGATATACATTTTAATTTGATTAAACCTTAAAAGATCTGAATCTTATTGTCTCCATTCGTTGACTTATCAGTTAGTATGAACTTTTCTATCATTTGGATGGCTTTTAGAAGTCCTATATTCAAAATCTTTAAAATATGAAGTACCTGTTTATTATATTTTAGGGTATAAAGACTGTCAAACACCTTATATTGTAGCTAAGGATTACTTTGATAAAATTAATATTCCTGATAAAAACTTGTACTTAATACCTGAAGCTGGACACATGACTATGCTAGATCATCCTAAATTATTTTTTGATTCTCTATTAAAAATTAACAATAGAAATAAAAAAATTACTACTTACTAGTTGATACTATTCTGTTTTACTTAAAAGAGCTTATACTAAATGTATAAGCTCTTTATATATTAATTTACATTTTATTAAATTTACCTTTTTTCTTTAGGATATATATAATATCTATCCCAACTAACACCCTCCCCTTGCTTCTTTACAAAATCTCATCCAGAAATTAATTATTGACAATTATTCTTGAACGTAGTAATATGAAATCAACTTCACATGAAGTAAACTTCATATGACGTTAATTTATTTTATATTAGGAGTGATTCATTTGAAAAATAAATTTTTAGAGCGTATGTTAGTATCACTTATGCTTATTATCATAGGTTGCATTGAAATAATTTTCAATGTATCAACAGGATTTGATTTTAGTTATTTAAATATATTCTTAGGTGCAATATTATTTATAGTCTCTATAGTTTCTTATATTAAATATCAAGCCAATGCCAAAGAGATAGATAAAGAACTATCAAAAGAATACGATGAGAGAGATGATTTAATAGATGGAAAAGTTGCTAAATTTACATTAAAAATTTTAGTAGGTCTAATTCTAATTGTTATGTTCATTTCTAACTTGGTTGTAATTTCAGCAAATAGTGCTCTAGCCATTATATTAGTATCTTTTATAATTACTGAAATGTTATCTAGAAAATACTATAACCACACGTTGTAATTAGGGGGATTAATGAAAAATAGAGTAAAGGAATTGAGATTAGAGCATGGAATAACACAACAAGAGCTCGCTGATAAAGTGTGTGTATCTTCAAGAACAATTATATCTTTAGAGAAACAAAGATATAATCCATCTGTTTTACTTGCATATAAAATAGCTTCAGTTTTTAATCTATCAATTGAAGAAGCTTTTATATTCGAAGACGATGATAAATAACAATGGAATAATACAATAAATGGAGGAATTTAAATTATGCAAATGTTAGCTATACTTTTTGGAGTTGTTTTTATACTATGGGGAATATATAGAATGAAAACAGATGATGGTTTGTTTGGAAAAACTCAGACAGATAAAAATATATTTAATCTAATATTAATGGGAGAAGCATCTGGATTAGGTCAATTCTTAGCTGGAGTACTATTTATAATTATAGCAATTGTCTCTTTTATAGTTAAATAATAAAAAAACAAGAGGAACTTTTACAGTTTACTTCCTCTTGTCCCTTTATATTATATATTACTAAATTTACCTTTATTATCTAGAACATATATGATTACTATTCCAGCTAATAATACAATAGTAGCTCCTAGCCCTGCTTCTGGTCCAAAAGAACCTCCAGATATAAAATCTTTTCCAATTAAGTTAAAATCAAATAAGCTTCCAACTTCAACATTTAATCCACTTACTTCGAATCCAAATAAATTACCTTGTGCAAAGTTCCACGCACTATGCATTCCACAAACAGCCCATAAATCATTAGTTTTTATAACATATAGCCCGTAAAATAATCCAACTAATATTATATTTATAATGGCAATGTAATTAACATTCGGATTACCTAGGTGTAATAATCCAAATAAAGTTGAAGATATAATAAGTCCTAAAGCTATATTGTATCTAGCTCCTAAAACATTCATAAGCCAACCTCTTGTAACTACTTCTTCAGTTCCACCTTGTATTATCCAACCTATTAATACTATTAATACTGGTAAAATCGCAGAAATTCCTACTGGCTGGTTAGGTTGTTTTTCAACAGTTACACATCCTAATAAAAATAGTATTGATACTACTATCCCCATCATAACCAAACCTATAATAAATCCTAAAGCATACTTTTTAAATGCATTGTTTTTATGAAAACCAATTGAAGATAATTTTCTTTTTTCTATCTTTGTTACTCTGAAAAAAACTAATAATGATATAAATGCAAAGCTTATAAGAGTAATTAATAAATATAGTAATTCTGGATTTAATCGAAAGTATGAAATCTTACCTAATCCTAAGAATATCGGTGCTATTCCAATTCCACCAATAATTGAACCTCCATACATAAATATTAATGCTAGTACTATAGCCCAAATAACATTAGGTAATTTTTTACTTTTCCTAGCTTCATCAACAAGAGTTTCTTTCTCCCTAAACATTAAATACCCCCTTTTTTATTACTAAAATTTATATATTTAAATTCTTATTGTAGCATAAGTTATATTAAAATATTTTAAGTATTTTACTTAATTATATTGTAAAAATTGAAGCACATTATGAGTATCATACAATATGTAAAAAGCTTCTTAACATCTTCCCTTTTCATACGTCTAGAAAAATCACTTCCTAAAAAACCTCCAAGTATTCCTCCAATTATCATATAAACTACAACTTCTAAATTATATACTAAAAATCCTTCATTAAGTAAAATAGTTATAAGCTTTGAACCTTGTGAGAAAAATATTATAAATATAGAATGAATAGCAGATGATTTTGTATCCATACCTAGTACATACATAAGCACAATTACATTAAGCGGTCCTCCACCTATCCCTAAGAAAGACGCAATAACTCCTAATATTAATCCTACTATAAAGCATATGCTAACACTCTCTATTTTAAATCCCTTTATTTTCCCTTCCTTACTATAAAGAATAATTACTGCAAGCATTAGTAAAAATAAAATTACAGATTGTATCTTTTGTGCTAATACATCATTATTTAATATATTTAAAAATACTTGAAATGCACTTTTTCCTATTACTCCACCTAATATAGATCCTATTGCTAGACTAATAGTTCTTTTTCCATCTAATTTAACTTTATTTTTTATACTTTTTCCTAGAGATACAACAGACATAGAAAAAACAGTAAAAGTAGATAAAACACCGATACTTGCAATATCATAATTACCTAAAATATCAAGAACTGGCTTTATTATAACTCCACCACCAAGACCTGATATCGCCCCTACTGTTGTTGATATTAAACCAACTAAAAAATATATTAACGAATTCATGTTTCTCCCCCCCCTAATATAAAACCACTCTCTCAATATAATTACTTAGCTAATTCTTCCAAAATACATACTTATTTTAATTTTAGCATATAAAAATACACCCATCTAGCTTAATAGTAAAATGGGTGTATTTTATATAATTTTTATGGTTCAATAAGACCATATTTAATTTTAATCCTATCAATCTTTTCTATCATTGGCTGAGATATTATAAGTAAAAAGAATACTGTAGCTATTGCATGGACTAAATCAAAAGGAAATCCCGATACATAAGTAGCTACAAGTGCCTCGAATGTAAAACTTGATGAAAACATTAACAATGCAGCTATATTAATTAACCCTCCATATATCAGTAATGTTGAAAGTCCTCCATATATACATAGTTGAAATATATCCTTTTTAAGTCTTCCCTTTTTAAATAAAATTCCTGCTAAAAATCCAATTATTCCAAAGCAAAACATCTGCCAAGGTGTCCACGGTCCTTGTCCAAAGAAAAAATTTGATACAAAACCTGAAACTGCTCCAACTAAAAAACCGGATTCTGCTCCCAAACACACTCCTGCAATAATTACAATAGCAACCACAGGCTTAAACTGTGGTAACATAAAAAATGCAGCTCTTCCCGCCACAGCGATTGCTGATAATACTGCAATTATAATTAGCTCTCTAGCTTGTGGCTTTCTATTTTCAAAAACCATAAAAAATGGAATCATAGTGTATATAATAATTAAAAAACTTATAAAATAATATTTTCTGTCATTTAAAAAAAATATACCGAAAAATATAGTTGCTGGTATAACTATCAAAATAAGTATTGTAGCTATAATTGTTCTTTTGCTTAACTTATTACTGTTTCTTTCACTTGATTTTGATTCATCTTGCATAAATTTATCACATCCTCACAAGTTACAGCATTTTCAAAAACTTGCCTACACATTCTATTTGCAACAGTTGTGTAGAAACTATTTCCTGAGAAAAATTTCTTTGGCGTATTTATTGTAACTATATTTCCATTAAAAAATAGAGCACATCTATGTGCATAACTAGCACAAAATTCAATATCATGTGATACCATAACTATAGTTACACCGGATAATAGTAATTTCTCTATGATTTTAGAAAGTTTTATTTTGAAACTAGCATCAATACCTTTAGTAGGCTCATCTAATATTAAAAGTTTTGGTTCTAATAGTAATACCTTTGCTAAAGCAGCTCTTTGTTGCTCTCCTCCACTTAGATCATATGGATGCATAGAAAGTAAATTTTCTATTTCCACAATTCTTGCTATATTTTTCACTTTTTCTTTTTTTTCATTTTTGCTTAATTTTTTTCTAGAAAGAATTTCATATAAATCTAGTTCTACAGTCTTCTTTACAAATAATGATTGTGGATCTTGAGGAAGTACAGCTATATTATTATTAAAAATTTCTTTATTACTTAATTTTCTTATATCCTTTCCAAATATCTCAATTTTTCCTCTATAAGGTTTATTGATTCCATTTATAAGAGATACTGTTGTACTTTTTCCAGTGCCATTCCCTCCTACAATACAATAAAATTCACCTACATTTATATCTAATGATAAATCCTTTATAACATCTTGAGAGTTTTTATCATATTTAAACCATATATCCTTCATTCTAATTGCATATTCATTACTTAAATTAATATCTTTTTCTTCTACTGCTGTACAAGTTATCTCGCTATTTTGTAGAAACTCATTTATCCATTGTCTACCCTCTTTTACATTTGTAGGATATTCTAAATAATTATTTACTTGAGATGCTATTTTAATAGGAGATGGCATTGCTGTAAATATTTCATGATTTAGTTTTCTTATTTTTTCTCCAACAATTTTTGGACTTTCTTTTGCTATAATTTCTCCATCATCCATTACCACTATTTTATCTGCCATAGTAAATACTTCCTCTAAATCATGCTCTGTCATAATTATGGTTATTCCCAACTCTGTATTGATTTTTTTTATTGTCTGTAAAAAATCACTAGCTGCAATTGGGTCTAATTGAGATGTGGGCTCATCTAATATTAAAACTGATGGTTGCATAGCCATTATAGATGCCAAATTTAAAAGTTGTTTTTGGCCACCAGATAACTCTGTTACATTTTTCATAAACCACGTTTGTATACCAAAGAAGCTAGCCATTTCTGCAACTCTAAGTCTTATAGTTTTATTATCATAGCCTAAACTTTCAAGACCAAAGGCTAATTCGTGCCAAACCTTATCCGTTACAATTTGATTTTCTGGACTTTGCAGTACATAACCAATTTCTGATGCTTGAGTTCTGGTATCTACTTTATTCAAAGGCTTTAAATTAAAATATATTTCACCATCTCTTTTTCCATGAGGAGTAAGTACAGTTTTTAAATGCCTTAATAAAGTACTCTTTCCGCATCCTGACTTCCCACATATAACTACAAATTCACCTTGATTTATAGTTAAATCAATATTTTTAAGTGCCTCTTTTTCTTTTAAAGGATATGTAAATGTTAATCCTCTAATTGTAAATGCTTCCATTTTATCTCCTCCTTAATGTCAAGAAATACTGGTACTAAGCATAGGCATAAATAAGATAAATAAACTACTACAGAAAAAGTTGTAATAGGATTTGATTTTATAGCTGGGAAAAATACTACTGTATTCTCACCTCTTAATGAACCTATAAATATTATAATTGTAAGTATTACCATAGTAATAAATGTAATCTTATCTCTATTATCAAACCTAAAATTAGAAAAGCTGGTTCTTCCTTTTAGACCATATCCCCTAGATTTCATAGAATCTGCCGTTTCTATAGCATTTTCTAAAGCCCACGTTGTCATTATTGATAATATTTTTATTCCATTCCTTGCCTTTTGTATTAGATTTCCGCTTGTAACATCTCTTCCTATACATTTTTGTGCATTAGAGATTTCCTTTATTTGTGCCTTATATGTTGGCACAAATCTTAGTACCATAGAAATAATAAGAGATAACCCTGGTATTACTCTTCCAAATAAATATATAAACTTATCTGAGCTCATCACGGCATTATAACAAGAAAACCATAAAATCACAGATATAAACATAACTGCTGCAGCTAATCCATATATAATGGATTCTAAAGTTAACGGATTTCCATTTTTAAAATATGTTAGTATAGTAACTCCAGCATGGCTAAAAGCCGGATTTATTAATGCTGAAAATATTAAAAGTGGTATCATATAAAGAATATTAAATTTAACTGCCTTTATACCATTTAAACTTACCGAATAAATAAATGAACTTATAAAAGAAATAACTAAAAATACTGGATGCATAAAAAACATGCTAAATAAAATTACTGTTGTAAAGTAATAAAAATTTACTATAGGATGAAATGATTTAAATGAATTTGACATTTACTCCTTCCCTCCCATCCACTCACATCCAACATCTCTACCTAAATCACATGTATAAACCCACTCTATTACATCACCATCTTTTAATTGGTATCTACTGCACCCGTAATTTGGATACCATCCATTTACCTTATACATCCATCCACTTAATTCTCCTCCATCAAATTCATATAAATTATTAATTCCTTCTATATAATTACTGTTGTATATAGGTGTCATTGAAAATTCCATATGAATTTTTTGCTCTTGAACTTCACGTAAAAGCACATCAAATACGGATTCATTTTTATAGAATTTAACCTTCTTAGTAGCATATATAACCCCATCATCAGGTATCATATCTCCTTTTCCATTGGAAATAGCTACTTTTCTATTTTCTGGCTTTAACAATGTGTCACACCTAATAGATAATGTACAATAACCTGCCACCTTACTTTTATCTACTTTATTACTAGCTTCATTCCATTCTATAGGTTTAGGTTTTCCTTCTGGAATTGGATCTGTTAGATATTTATCTTTGCCTCCTTCATTAGGTGTTCCTTTCTCTGTGTTTATTCCTAATTGCTCTTTAAGTAGTGAACTCTCTTCTTTTTTTTCAGATTGTGATTTTTTTGATTGTGATGTTTCAGATTGTGCTGTTTCACTATTACCATTTTTTTCATCCTTGTCTATAGCTTCTTGTTTAGGGTCGCTAGCTACTATGTAAAACTCTCCTAACCTATCTTTTACACTAAAATTTACTATTGTATTATCTGAGGTTTCTACTGTTGCACCATATACTTTTTTTACGGTCTTTTCTTGTTCATCATATTTATATATATCAGCTGATGAACATTTCCATTTTTTATTTAATGTTATTGATAAGGCCGTTTTTGATTTTAGTTCTTTAGATTCATTAAAACTAAATCCTTGAACAAGCTCTGATTTACTTTGTTTTTTTACTTCGTCTAAATTCTTATTAGTAGGATTTATCAGTAAATTTATATCTTCTGGCTCTTTTATATCACTTCCTATAAACATCCATTGATAAGTGAATTCATCATTTTTTCCATTAAACATAGCCATTTCTTTACTTTCCATTAATTGTGCAAATATAGAAGCGTCTACAATACCACTTTTAGGTATGTCATTATTTAATGATATCTTACTATCTTTTATAACCTCTTTTGAACCACAAGCCATTAGTGATAACATTAGAATTATAGTTAATAGGCTTGTTAATATTTTTTTTACTTTCCTCTTCACAATAAATTCCCCCAGTACCTAATCTTGAACTACTAATTCACAGTCATTAATCTTTAAAGTATTTCTTGAACTCGAAAGACTAGTGTTGTCTTTGTCTCCATTAATTGTTGCGAACACGACATCTTTAATATTCAAAGGATATGTTTCGCCTGGTTTTACCCCTTCTTTTAACTTAAATCCCAATCGTATAACTACATTTTTTGATTTGTTATCAAAACCGTCTTTATTGTAAGCAAATCTTCCCGCTGTCTTATCTAGGTACATTGTGTTAATTTGACCATTCATATTAGAAGCTTCTGTATCATATTCCCAATATGGAACACTGAAGTCTTTTCCATTAGATGATTTATCTCCATAGGCTTGCATTGTACCTTTTTTAACTCTTGTAAATTCTAATTTATCCTTATCAAAGTAAATAGAAATACTTGCCGCTGGATATATGTTAGATGGTAATGACGATAAGACAACATCTACGTCGAATTCTTCTTTATTATTGACATCTATTTTATTTGGCGGTATAAGATTAATAGATGGTACTTCTAAAACATTTGACTCTGTCTCACTTGAAATCATCCCCTTATTCTTATCTTTATATGCTTGTGTTACTATAGTTAAAATTCCTACTAAAGTTGTAATAATTACTAACAACCCTATAATTTTTTGTTTTTTAGAAGCATTCAATATCCTTTTTATCATGAGTCTCACCTCTTTATCTACTTTAAATTAAGACTTTATATGTTATTAAGCACGTTACATTCTTTTTGCTTTATATATCTTTCCATGATTCCAATCACATCTAAGTTATCGATTTTAGAATCTCCGTTGTTATCCATAGAAAGTATCACCTTATTACTTGGCACATCTATTTTCTCCAATACTGTTGAAATAGTATTTAATGCATCTTGAGCATTTACAATATTATCTCCATTAACATCCCCAAATGTGATATTTTCTGAGGTTGTATTCTTATTGAATTTGTATTTAGTTATGTCATTTAACTCTTCTAATTTTTCATCTTTATCAAATATACCTATATACGTTGCTACTTGATACTTATTTGATAATTCATTAGAATAATACATTAAAGTATTATTCTTAAATACAACTTGTGGAATAGCTCTTTCATTTGCAAATTGAACAATTACTGCCTTTTTTCCACTTAGAATCAAGTTATCTTCTTCTCCTGAATATAGTACCTTTGCAATAGCAGGAGCTCTGTTTTTGCTTATACTTTTACTTGTATTTTTATTTGTTGAATCTTTATTTATTAATGGTTTATTTGTTGATTGTATAGGATTTTTATTTATTGTTGAGCTGTTTATATTTTCCTCTTTATTTTCTGTTTTAGAGTCTTCTATTTCACCTGTATTTAAAGTTGATTTAGCATCTGTCATATCATAAAGCTTATTTTTACCTTTAACAAATCTATCGTATGCTACAATTGCATACATACCTTGATCAGTTGCCATGGCATCTAATTCTTTATCTAAAACGTGTTTAAATCCTCCACCTTCTATATAAAAATCCATTATTGAACTAATAGTCCATTTACCTTCAGATTTTATAAATCGATCATCTTTAGCAGGGTCTATTCCAAGTGCTGTAAGGGCTACTATTACTTGGGCTACACTTTCACTATTTGTTGTTCCCCAGCTAGAGTACCCTCCTGTTTCTAATTGCAAGTTCGATAAAACGTTAAGAGCTCTATCTATATATGGCTTTACCTTTTCTTTATTCTTATATTTAGCTAAAGATTGAAGTGCCATAGCAGTTATATCAGGATCTGGAATATCTCCTGTAAGTGCCCATCCCCCAGCTTCACTAGTTCCTTTTTTTATTTCTCTATCTAATATGTAATCAATAAGCATTTCTCTAGTAGTCTGAACTTTAACGTCTTTTGCAATCGGCATTTCATAATTATTTGTATCTAAGGCTATAAGAGCAAATATTGGCCCATTTATACCTTGCTTTATTACTTTATTAAAGTCTGCAAGTTTCTCTAAAAGATTATATCCACCTACATTTCTAACATCCTTACCTATAGAAGTTAAACCTAATATGACTCTTGAGTATTCTGTATATTTAACTTTATGTAAATTTCCATCACACTCTTTTAATGTTTTAACAACATTATCATAGTATTTATCATAGTAACTATTTGGAACTTTATATCCCGCTCTTGCTAATGAAAGTATAGTCCATTCCCCACTCAGTGTACCTACAGTCGGATTAGGAGTATTTTTATACATTAATGCTCCTGTTTTATCTATGGCCATTTCTATATTTGTGCTTGGGCTAACTAATGTCTTAGCAAGTAACTCTGGCGCATAAATAAAACATAAACTAATAGTAAGAACTACTGTAAATAATGTCTTTATTAGCCTATTTTTAGTTTTCAAAATTCTACTCCCCCTTATATCTTATTTTTATATTTTTCATAGCTTAAGATAAATTTCTTTAATCTAAAATATTAATCAATATTAATATTTTAGATTAAAGAAATTTA
>NZ_JAFFPK010000102.1 GCF_017590215.1 Clostridium sp. CCUG 7971 | reverse complement strand
CTATTAACTTCTAAATTAGAAACTAATAGGGGGTTTGATGTATCATATAGATATCTTGCTATAATTTGGTTAGTATCATAAAAGTAAGATGCATAAACATCTTACTTTTATGATACTAAGCCTTTATATATAATCTAAACTCAATTAGCTATTATAAAAATAGATTACAGTTTAGATAAAGCGGATACAATGATCTCTTCTTTAAAAGGCTTTACAATAAATCCTTTTGCTCCGTAGATAATTGCTTCTTTCATTCTCGCTTCTTGTCCTAATGCTGATACCATTACAATTGACGCACCTGGATCGATCTTTTTAATCTCTCTTAACGCTTCTAGTCCATCCATTTCTGGCATAGTTATGTCCATTGTTACTATATCTGGTTGTAATTCTTGATATTTTTCAATTGCCATTAAACCATTTTCTGCTTCTCCAACTATTTCAAATTCATAATTTTGAAGCATATTGCGAATAGACATACGCATAAATGCTGCATCATCAACTATTAATACTCTTTTCATAATATTTCCTCCATTTTCATCAATTATAATTTTTTCCTATATACTGATGGTTTTACACGTTCAAAATCTGTTTTTAAATTAGATAAATTCTCTGACATACCAATTATTAAATATCCTCCTGGCTTAAGAGCTTCATACAATTTTTTACATAATGCCTGCTTTGTAGGATTATCAAAATAAATCATAACATTTCTACAAAAGATAACATCGTATTTACGCTTCTCCCAACCTATGTGGTTATTTAAATTAAAATATTTGAATTCAACTAAATCTTTAACATTTTTAGTAATTGCATAATTTTTATCATTTACCTTTTGAAAGAAATTTTTCACCCATAATTCTGGTAATTTAGATATTTTATCTTCAGAATAAATACCTGCTTTTGCTTGCTTCAATACATTATTAGAAATATCTGATGCTGTTATAGACACTCTTAATTTTGAGCTTTTTCCCAAGATAGACGATACTAACATGGCAATACAATATGGTTCTTCTCCCGTAGATGAAGCTGCAGACCAAATTTTTATTCCTCCAATTGGTGGTTTTTTAAAATTAGGCAATAATACTTCCTCTTTTAAGAACTCAAAATGTTGATCCTCACGCATAAAATATGTAAAATTCGTTGTTAGTTTTTCTACTAAAGCTGATACTTGCTCTCCTGTTTTATCTTTCATCAAACTGTCTACATAACTTTTAAAATCAGGAAATCCTAAACGCTTTACCATCAATACTAGTCGTGTTTCAATTAACGTTCTTTTTTTTTCCAAATTTATCCCATAATTATTATACATAAAGTTTTTTAATCGTACAAAGTCTTTATTCGTTAATTCCATCGTTTATATCCTCTACAATTTGTACTAATGAGTCACAGTCTAGTATTAACTGGATTTCATCATTTATTTCACTAACGCCTTTTATGAAGTTTTGCTTAGATTCATCTTTATCTGAATTCATTTTCATACTTTGATTAGGTGAAATATGAATAACTTCATTTACAGCATCAACTATTAATCCGATTTGATCCATGTTATTTTCAATTATAATAATACAAGTTCTCTCATTATATTCAATTGGATCCATATCAAATCTCATCCTAGCATCCATTACAGGGATAATTGTACTTCTTAAATTTATAATCCCTTTCATATACTTAGGAAGGAATGGAACTTTCGTTATGGGTAACATTTCAATAATTTCTATAATATATTTTGATGATAATGCATATTTTTGATTATTTATAACAAATACCATATACAAATCATCTATTTTATTGTCTATTATCTCATCATTTGCATTCATAAATAATACACCATCCTTTTAAATGACTTTTTCATTTTTTCCAACGCTTTTGATACGTAACTTACTTGTAACAGTATCAAAAACAATAGTTCTTCCACAAGAACCTAGTACATCTTCAGAAACAATAGGAATATTTAGCTTAGCTAATGTTTCTTTACATGCCTTTACATTTTTTTCGCCAATAGTAAATATACTATTAGGTGTATTTTTAAAACTAAACATATGTGCACCACCAGCTAGCTTTGCTCTCATAAATCTAGGGTTTGCACCAACTTTTTTCATTTCTTCATGTAATAAAGTAATACCCGTATCTGCATACTTTGCCTTGTTTACTATGCTTTTGTCATGTCTCGAGTCAGAAAGCAAAATATGAACTAATCCAGCGATTTTATTTATTTCATCGTAAACTACCACGCCACAGCAAGATCCAAGTCCAATGGTCTTAATTTGATTAGGTGCCTTTACAATATTAAAGTCTGCTATACCCACTATTATATTTTCCATTAGCTAGTCTCCTAATCAACAAAGCCTAATGAAGATAACAGTTTTTTACATGATTCAACTTTAGGAATAAAATAATATTTTCCATCAATTTTGTGGTCTGTAGTGAAAAAGTCTGTTTCAATACATAAAATTGTGTCAGCTACTGGACCATATAATGAAATAGGTAAATTCATAATTGCCATAACCATATCTACACTAAAGTAAGGAATTGATGGATTTATACTTAAACCTGTCATATCTGATATTGCAGTTAAATATGTTCCACAAAGTATATTACAAACTTCACCTATTGAATTTAATTCTTCGCAAACTGAGTTGTAATCATTTCTATCACATGTAATTTCATTTCCAGTAATTTTTGATAATAAATTCAGTGCTGAATCAATTTCCATAATAACCATAATAAAACCTTCCATATCTCCTGAAAGTTGTAAAACAGTTCCTACAACTAACTCTTCTGGAGAGCTATAACTATTAGTTATATCTGAAAAATTAACCATATCACTTTTAGGAAGACCTATATCAACTAGCTCATTTAACATCATAGCTAATGAATTTGATGCATTACCTGAACCTATATTACTAATTTCACGAAATACATTCAATTTATCACATTCAAATTTCATACATACCTACTTTCTATCTAATCTTTAGATTTTACTGTTGATTGTCTTCTCTTTAGCTGATTTAATATTACATTTGGAATCATTTCTAAAGAGCTTTCTTTTTCAACTGCTCCAAGGTTCTTCGCAGCCATCGGCATTCCATAAACAACACAAGAATGTTTATTTTGACCAATGGTATATCCGTGAGCTTCCTTTATATCAAGTAATCCTTTAGCTCCGTCAGAACCCATTCCAGTTAAAATAACACCTATAACATTTTCTTTTGCTACTTTTGCTACAGATTGAAATAAATAATCTACTGAAGGACAATGACCACTAACCTTTTCTCCTCCTTTGATTTCTAATACATATTTATTATTTTTCTTTGCAATACCCATTTGTAATCCACCAGGGGCAATGTATGCATGTCCACTTAACAATTCTTGTCCATCTTTTCCTTCTAATACATTTATCACACATTCTTTGTTTAAGCGCTCTGCATACCTTTTAGTGAATACTGGTGGCATATGTTGAGTAATTACAATTGGTGGTAATCCTAAAGGTAATTGACTTATTACTTTAGCAACAGCTTCTACACCACCCATAGATGCCCCTATTGCAATAATATCTTTATCATTTCTTCTTCTTATATTTTCACTATTAAATGTACTTTTTCTTTGTACTGATTTATTAACTTGAGAAGAGTTCGTTTTTGCATATTTCTTTTTATCCAATTTAGCAACTGAAGCTTCTTTAATTTTTGATGCCAAATCGTTAGAAAATTCGTTCATAGTACTCGAACTTGGCTTTTCAACGAATCCAACAGCGCCGGCACTTATGGCTTCAAAACATCTCCCATCAACTCCACTAATAACAATTGTAGGAATAGGGCACTGATTCATTATAATTTTTAAGAATTCAATTCCGTTCATACCCGGCATTTCTATATCAAGTGTTAATACATCCGGTCTAAACTCTATTATCTTATCCCTAGCATCATATGGGTCTTTAGCTGTTGCCACAACTTCCAACTCTGGGTGTTCTTGAAGATACTTAGCTATAATGCGTCGAAACATGCTAGAATCATCGATTACCAACACTTTTATCTTTTTATTATCTTCCATAGACTATTTCTCCTTTTTAATGCTTGTGCTATATTACTACACAGTTTCCCCATAATTTTTAAGCAATTTTGGCAGCTTCGTCTATAGTAATTATGTCGATTTTATTAACTAGTGCCATTTACCTATTTATAATGGCGTTTACATCAAATATTAAACTAATAGAACCATCTTCTAAAATAGAGCAACCTGACATATAAGATTGAACTTTTTCAAACTGCGTTATTAATGTAGGTATTGGCTTAATTACAACTTGTTGTTGCCCTATAATACTATCTACAATCATACATACATTTCCCATTTCAGATTCAACTAAAATCATAATACCTTCATCAGATTTAGTTTCATTTATTTCTAATATATTTGATAATCTGCGTATTTCATAACAATTGCCTCTAATGATACTATGTTCTTCTCCATTTGGATTTTGAACAATTTCATAAGCACCTTGTCTAAATACTTCTTTTATATTAAGTGATGGAATAATATATATTTCATCATCTATTTTTACTTTCATACCATCTACAATAGCAAGTGTTAATGGGATACGAAGTACAATCATAGTACCTTTTCCTTTTTCACTGTCTATACTAATAGAACCTCTTAACTTACGTATATTTGTATAAACAACATCCATACCTACACCACGTCCAGAGTACTCACTTACAGCACTCTTTGTTGAAAATCCTGGTGCTAATATAAAGTTATAAGCCTCTTTATCGCTGATTTCTTCAATGCTTTTACTTGTAATTCCTTTTTCAATTGCTTTTTTAACAATAGTCTCTTTATCTAATCCTCGACCATCATCTTTAATAATAATTACAACATCTCCACCAGTATTTTTTGCTTCTAATGTAACAGTTGCTTTTTCTGGTTTTGTAGTTTTTTTACGTTCTTCAGGTGTCTCGATACCATGGTCCATACTATTTCTTATCATGTGCATTAAAGGATCTGAAATATTTTCTAAAATATTTTTATCTACCTCAGTTTGCTCACCAATTAATTTAAGGTCTACTGATTTACCAGTCTTTTTACTCATATCTCTTACAACTCTTTGCATTTTAGTAAATGTAGAAGAAATCGGAACCATACGAATAGACATAACTACATCTTGTAATTCGTTTGTTAATTGATGCAATCTTCTTGCTTGTTTTTCAAAACTATCTGGATCAAAGTTTTCTAATTGCGATTGTTTTTCTACCATAGATTCAGTAGTTACAATTTCTCCAACTAAATTCATAAGTGTATCAACCTTATTAATATTTACAGTTAAATAACTATTTTTATTATGCACATGCTGTTGATTACCTTCTTCTTTAGTTTCTTTTTTTAATGCCTTATTAACGATTTCTACTTCTTCATTTTTCTTAGTTGGTGCTTCTTGTTGTACAACTTCTTGTTTTGGTGCTTCTTGTTGTACAATTTCTTCTTTAATATTTTGCTCTAATACCTCATTAATAACTTCTACTTCTTTATCTACAGAGTCTTGACTATCATTTGAGCTCTCTACATTAGAAACATCTTGTTGCTGAGTTTCTTCTGTAACTTCAGTGATTTCAAAACTTTTTAAAAACATAGTCTCCTCAATAGCTTTTTCAAGTACAGACTTTTCTTCCGTTGTTTTTATATATACAGTAAAGCCATCTTTAACTATAATATCATCACAATCCATCATTAAATCTTCAGGTATAGTTCTTGAAATAGAACATAAATTTTGAATATTAGTAACTACACCAAGAGCTCTAATACCTTCCATACCACATCCGCTTTCGAATAAAACCTTTATACAAAATTGTTTTTCGCCAGCTATTTGTGTATCTGAATTATTTTCAGCATCTTTAGGTAATTCTATTTGTAGTGCTTTATTTTCATCATTATTTTCATCGTCATTATGTAATAAACGTGAAGCTCTTTCATGTAATTCATCGATACTTGCCTCTGGAAGCAATCCATCTTGTACATTTAACATTTCTTCTTTTAGAAAATCAATAATTGCTAATACAACGTCAATGACTTCTTCCCACTTACTGCTAGAAAGTTCAAGCCCACTACGTATTTCATCAAAAACATCTTCTATACTATGAGTAAGCTTTGTTAAACTATCATATCCCATCATGGCCGAAGAGCCTTTAATCGTATGCATTGCACGAAAGATTTCTTCAATTGCTTCTTTTCCTAATCCACCAGTATCTAACTGGTCTACAAGTAAAATTTCTTCTAATTGCTCTAATAACTGCATATTTTCGTGTACATAAAATTCAGTTAAAGAATCTACTCCGCTCATATCTTTTCTCCTTTTATTAATTAAATATAATAGATTGCTATTTATTTTATATTTAAATTTAATTCTCAAAAATGGAAGCATAAAGGCTTCCATTTTTTAAATTTATAAATTATAACATACTGTTACGTATCATTAATATTAATTCATAGCAAAATAATCAGTTTCATCACTATTGAAATTTATATTTTTTCTTGAATTATTTATATCTTTTAACTCAAAATTCTCAATAAGTGATTTTAACATTTGTGCTTGTCCACTTAGTTCTTCACTAGCAGCAGCACTTTCTTCTGATGTTGCAGAATTAGTTTGTACTACCTCTGAAATTTGCTCTACTCCTAATGTAACTTGAGTAATTGCACTAGCCTCTTCTTCAGATGTTTTTGCTATTTCATCAACTAATACAGTAGTTCTGCTAGTTGTATTTATTATCTTTTGAAGTGACTCAGCTGTGTTATCCACAATCTTAGTTCCTTTATCAACTGCTTCTATTGAGTTTTCAATAAGTGTAGCTGTATTTTTAGCAGCCTCTGCTGATTTAGCAGCAAGGTTTCTTACCTCATCAGCAACAACAGCAAATCCTTTACCAGCAGAACCTGCTCTAGCTGCTTCTACAGCAGCATTTAATGCTAATATATTTGTTTGGAATGCTATGTCATCTATTGTTTTTATAATTCTTCCTATTTCATTAGAAGTAAATGAAATCTCTTCCATTGCTTTAACCATTTGTTTCATTTGTTCATTTCCATCTTTAACTTGACGAGCTGAACTTACTGTTAAAGAATTAGCTTTTCTAGCATTATCCGCAGTGTCTTTGATTTTGTCAGATATTTCTATAATAGTTGCAGATAATTCTTGAATTGCACTTGCTTGTTCAGTAGCTCCTTGTGATAACATTTGTGATCCACCAGCTACTTGATCTGATGCCGCTCCGACTTCTTCTGCAGCTACATTTATTTGTGACATTGTTTCACTTAAATCATTCGTTATTTTATTTATTGATTGCTCAACATCTTTAAATACGCCTATATATTCTACTTCAGGTTCAACGTTGAAGTTACCTGATGCAACTTCACTTAAAACGTTAACTGTATCATTTATAATTTCCTTAGTTTTGTTGCTCATTTCAAGCATACTATTTGATAAAGATCCTAATTCATCCCTTGATTCATAGTCAATGTTAATATCAAAGTCGCCTTCAGCCATTTTATTTGCAGCTTTTTCTATTTCTTTAATTGGATCTCCTAAACTTTTTGTTATAGATATGCTTACAACAACTGCTACTATAATACTAACTAATACAATTGCACTAGAAATAAAAAATGCTATTTTTACAGTAGATTGCACTTGTTTATCAAATTCAACGCCTTTTACCTCTGCATCTTCATAAAGATTAAGTGCATCTTTTGCGCACTTATTATAAACTTGTACAAGCTGCCCCTCTGCTTTAGTTTCTATTTCTTTTGCTTCTTCTTTATATCCTTCACCTTCTATAACTGCATAAATTCTTTCAAATTCTTTTCTTAATTCAGATACTGAATCTTCAAGAGGCTTAATTAACTTCTCCTCAGTTCTAGAAGACTCACGAATTACTTTTATACTTTTCTCAACATTTTCAAATGCATTTAAAATTACTACTTTATTATCTTTTGCAACATGATCTGCATAGATTGAGTTACTAATATTATTTCCAATAGAACTTACATATGAACGAATAGCCATTGATTCTTTTGTTACTTCATAAGGGCCTTTAAATAAATCATGGCTTAAGTTTCCTGCTTTTTTCAAGTTAAATAGCGTATAAAAGCTTGCAAATGATGTTATCATCATCAAAATCAAAAAAGATAATCCTAATTTTTTACCAATTTTTAAGTTTCTCACACTTATTCCTCCCAAATACCTTTAGGTATTATTTAAATATTTAACTTCATTTTAAAACTATCTATAAAATGCCTTATTTAACAATTATGTCCGAATCAAATGTCTAAAGTTTCTATATTATTCATTTGTTGCAAAATAATCAGTTTCATCGCTATTGAAACTGATATTTCTTCTAGATCCATTTGTATCTTTTAATTCAAAGTTTTC
>NZ_JAFFPK010000101.1 GCF_017590215.1 Clostridium sp. CCUG 7971 | reverse complement strand
CATTGAACTGAATAAAAATACCCAGTAAACATATTTATTTTTAGTCTTTTGTCTTATATAAAAATATCCTTTTATTAGACATATTTCAAATATCATAAACATCGTGAAATATAAAAGACTAACGTCTCTTCCTACTATTATAAATATCATGAATATACTTGCTATTATTCCATAATATTTTATGTTTTTACCTAGTAAACCTAATACTACTGCTGGTATTAATGTTAATAATAATATATAAAGGTAGAAGTAATCTCCGTATTGTGAAAAAGTCATTATAAGTCACCCATTAGTTTCTTTCCATCTATTTTCCCACTTGTATTTATAGGGAATTCGTCTATAACAGCTTTGTTTCTAGGTATTATATATTGTGGCGAGTATTTTGATAATTCTCTTTTTATTAACGTACTATTTTTTATGTTAGTTAACTCGTTCTTTTCATCACCATGTACATATTTTAAATATAGGTCAATAGCTTCTGAATAAGCATCTAAATCTTTATATGAAAGTTTTTCCACTTCATAAATAGCTGCAATTATATCATCTTTTGCATGTTTTTTTATGCTTTCAATAATTTTCATAGTTATATCTCCTTATTAAAATTCATTATATACAAATGGTATTTGCTTAAATGGAGTAAATATTAATATTAATATGGCTAATATTATAATAATAGTAAAACAAACACTCATCATTAACTCTTTATTATTGGTCAAACTTTTTATATAGTTTTTCACAAAGATCTACCCACCCTTTCGTTCCAAGATGCATAACATCTCTTAAGTAATACTTTTCAGTTTCTTTATCTCTTAAATCAATTGATTCAAAATCATATTTTTTAGCTTCATCTATTACTTTATCGTAAAATTCATGTCTTTCTTCTTTCGATATACCAGTTAAGTTATAATATCTATCCATAGAAGGCAGAACTACTACTACTGGTTTTATTCCTAATTCTTTACATACTTGTAACTCAAGTTCGTAATCCTTAAACTCTACCGATTCTAATAAGTTTACATCTTTATATCTATCTTTAAATTTATCTATACCCTCTTTAAAGTTTTCATTATAATAATATTGATCGATAGCTAACTCATTATTACCTACTCTATGTTTAGCCTCTTCTATAGCTAAACTTTTTTCTTTTTCCCAATCAATTTTACCTTTTTCTTTATATGATTTTGCATTTTCTGAACATAATAATTTTTTGTAAAGTAATCCTTTTTCTTTAAGTCTTACAAAATATTTTCTTAGCTCAAAGTATGGTTTTAGTAAAAACTTTTCAGTTTTTGATGTAAAATCATTTGAATTGTATAGTTTCGAATAAACATATTCTGGTTTATATTCATTAGATGTGCTTAAAAGATTCTCACTTCTAGCAACTAACTTATCTTTACTGTCTTTAGATAATTTATTACTGTCTAGGAAGTTATAAAATTGCGATGGAGAAAATCTAAGTTGATAGTGTTCTCCACTAACACCTTCTTTATCCATAAACCATTGCATAGATACTAATAAAACAACTTTTCTATCCTTGATCTCTGGATTTAGACTCCCTAATGTTGTTGTATGTTGAAGGCTTTGAGTGAATGGTCTTCCTATAGCCGTTAAACCATTTTTACTCCTATTTGTATTGAAGTAATTGGTTGGATGCTGTCTCTTTATAGCTGAACTTAATTCAGATGAACCCATCATAAGAATATCTTTTTTTGATAAAAAATAATTATTTGCTATACTACCCTTATCTTTTGTATCACTTATCGGGTCATTCATTATCTTAGTTAAATCTTTTTCTTTTAATAAACCCTTTATCTCAAAATCTAAAAATACATTTATTAATAATACAAATATTACACCCACTGTAATAGGCATAAGTATATAACCTAATTTTTTCATACTGCTCTCCTAACTCCCTGAATTTTTTAATCTAATTAAGCCCGTTTACATTATATTAGTATTGCATTTTTGATTTATTTCGTCTATATAATTTATTCCTTTGTTACTTTTTGTTACTTTTTAGCTTATACTGTTTTATTTATAAATAAAATAAAAAGAGTATTGATGACTAAGTCAATACTCTTTTTTATCCTGATTATAAAAATGAACCATTAAAATAATATCTACTATTTTCTTGGTCCGTAAAATTTTGTAAATTCTATTTTTGTTATAATATAATTATATTTACTCTAATTACAATCTATATAAATGTCTTTTATTTATTTTCAATTATTTATTTTTTCTTTGATATAGGTTTCTACTTCTTCCCTAGGTATTCCTAAAACAACTGAAAATTCATCATTAATTAAGCCTTGAGCTATTTTCATGAATTTTTCATCTATTTGACCAAGTTTTTTTCCCTTAGTTGTTGCATTAGCTTTCTTAGTATAAATACCAGATATTACAGCCAATAAATCTATACATTCATGTGTTTCCATAAATTTTTTATAGTGAGATTGTAATAACCTTGAGTTTTTCTCATTACATTCCATTTCTTTCATAGAAGGAATAAGTTCAATCAGTTGTTGGACTTCTTCGTAAGTAATAATAGCTCTCATAAACACACTTGTATCTATTGGTGTATATATCTTTCCATTTTCATATACTGGTTTAAGTGTATAATAATCTCTCTTTTTACTAATACCTGAAATATTAAGTGTTCCTATCTCTTCTACTTCACATACTCCATCATTACCATAAATAATAAATTCTCCAATTTTGTACATACTTTTATACCTCCCATTTTACTTTATATTCGAAAAATAGAACTCAACCCATTTAACTGGGCGCGTATTTCTAAAGCTGTACTTTTTTACTAATATATAGCTATATTTTTAATTTATTAGTAAGGTAAGTTCTAAGTTTGAATTATTTTCTATATTAATTAATATTTATAATATTATGATTAACGCTTTATGTTATTTTACATATAAAAAAAGATTCATCAAAGAATCTTTTTCAACACAATGTATATATTATAATATAGTTATGTTCTCTGCTTGAGGTCCTCTAGCACCTTTAACTATGTCAAAGCTTACTTTTTGACCTTCTTCTAATGATTTAAATCCATCTGTTTGTATAGCTGAGAAATGAGCGAAAACATCATCTCCACCTTCTACTGATATAAATCCAAAACCTTTTTCATTATTAAACCATTTTACTATTCCGTTATTCATATAACTTCTCCTATTAAACCTACATCAAGATATTCTTGATTTGTTTTGTATCTCTACAATATTCATTATAGCACGAATCAATAATAATAGATACTATTATAATCTATATTCTTTATTTATTAAATTTTCCTTAGTCTCAAATATTGATAAAAATATTTTTTAGGTATCAATTTTAATATATTTCATTAATTGATAAGAATTTCAAAGATTACCTCCACAATTTTTGTTCGATATGTAACAAAACTCTTGTGATTATAATCACATACCGTATAAATATATATATGTTACGATAAACATAAAAATATAAATTTTAATAAGGAGACATTTATGGATAAAATCAAACAAAATAGAGACTTTTTTAAAGCTGATTTTGAAATACTAAAGCATATAAAAACAGATAAACAAAAAGGAATACCTGCTCCTTCTTTTCAAAAAGAATATGATTCAAATTCAGATTTAATAGAATTACCTCCTGTAAGTAAAGATATTTTAGTTAAACCTAACGTACTAGATTGTATAAATGATAGAAGAAGTATAAGAAAATATAGTAATGAAAAAGTAAATTTAGATGAACTTTCATATTTACTTTGGTCTACTCAAGGAATTCAAAATGTAAAAAATAAATTCAGCGCACTAAGAACAGTACCTTCTGCTGGATGCACTCATCCATTTGAAACATATTTAATAATAAATAATGTTGATGGTTTAAGATGTGGAATTTATAGATATTTACCTTTGGAACATAAACTTCTATTTGTAAAAACTTTAGAAAATATAAACGATGAAATAAATAAAGCAACTCCAAACCAGCCTTTTGTTCAAGATTTTGTATCTAAAAGCGCTATTGTATTTGCTTGGAGTTGTATTCCTTATAGAAGTGAACATAGATTCAGCATAGCAGCTCATAAAAAAATACTTATAGATATTGGTCATGTTTGTCAAAACCTTTATATAGCATCAGAGTCTCTTGACTATGGTACTTGTGCAATTGGAATTTATGACCAAGATATAATTGATAATATGCTAAATTTAGATGGTGAGGATGAATTTGTAATTTATATGGCTTGTTTAGGTAAAAAACTGTAGCTAAATACTTAAAAGTATAGATCTAAAAAGTGCCTTAAAAATAAGATACTTTTAGATCTATACTTTTATATTACATAAAAAAGAAGCTAAAAACATTTATATGCTTAAGCTTCTTATAAATTGTAAAATCTGTATATAGTTTACTATGTTGCATATTTATATTAATTACTCTCTTTTATCACACCATTTTTTACAAATATCTGCTTTTTTACTACAAAGGACTTTCTCTGATTTGCAAGAAGGACATTTTTCTTTATCTTGTTCATAATTTATTTCATAAATATTTCCACAATCAATACATTTAAACTTACAGTGCTTTGATCTATAATTCCCACCATCTATTTTTATAGCATTTCCTTGAGTTAAAGCAACTGCTACTTTTTTTCTAGCAGCATCTATAATATTTTGAAATGTTTGTCTAGAAACCTTCATCTTCTTTGCACATTCTTCTTGATTAAGCCCTTCAATATCTTTCAGTCTCATCGCTTCAAGTTCTTCTAGCTTTAAATTTATTTCCTCTATTTCACACTTTGGCTTCCCTATTGGAGCAAAATATGTATCTTTTGGAAAAAACTCTACTGTTCTAACCTTTGTTGGTCTTGCCACCTTAATTCCTCCCTACACACGGTATATAGTTGTATAAACATAATATTTAAATCATTTATCTAAGCTATTATCTACCTCTAATTTTTATCTTAAGTTTAATCAATAAAAATTCATATTTGACTATTTATATCAATTATACTCTTACATTTCAATCATTTAAAGTAGATATCATATAGATTTTAATATATACTTATTTTGCTATTTACAACTGTGTAAGTAACTTTAAAGTTTTATAAATTTAGTCATTACAATGACCTTCGTGTGCATGTTCTTTGCATATACTTCCTGTTGATTTTAAATTTCCATCTATATACATTTTTACTACATCATCACTTAGTCCACTTGCTCCAACTATTACTTCTATATTATTATCCGTAAAAAGTTGTTGTGCTGTTTCTCCCATACCACCAGAAACTATAACATTTACATCTAATTCTTTTAAAAATACAGGTAAATATCCTGGTCTATGTCCTGGATTCTCTATAAATTCTTTTTTTAATATTTTCTTTCCATCTATTTCATATATTCCAAACCCTTCACAATGTCCAAAGTGTCCACTTACACTATTTCTTTCACTTGCAACTGCTATTTTCATTTTAATTTCCTCCTTGAAATTTAATAAATTTTTATATTATTTTTTATGTTATTCCACATATCTTCAATTGCACTTTTTGCTATACTATCACTATAATTAGTTATAGGTTTTAACTCGTTTATAGATTTCATAACTATATTGTCATATGGAATTTTACCAACCAATTTTAAACCTTTAGATATTGTAAAATCTTCTATCTCTATAGACATTTCATTATTAATATCATATTTATTTATACACACCATAGTGTAGATATCAAAGTGTTCACATAGTTTTACTACTCTCATTAAATCTTTAAGTCCTGACTTTGTTGGCTCTGTAACAACTAATACTGCATCACTTCCTGTTATAGAAGATATAACGGAGCATCCTATTCCAGGAGAACCATCAACTATAGTTAACTGCCCATCTTCATTAACGTTTTTTCCATTTTTTCTTAATTGTGCAATCAATTTTCCTGAGCCGTCACTTCCTATTTCCATCTTTGCTCTTGAGATTATACCTTTATTTAATTCAGTTAGAAATATATCTGCAACCTTTTCATCTTTTAATTGTATTGCATCATATTTACAAACTAAGGTACAAGCTCCGCAGCCTTCACAAATGAATGAATTTATTTTATAATTCTCTATTGCCGAAAATTTGCATACTACTTCACACATCCCACACTTTTTACATATACAATTATCTATTAAAGCCTTTTTCCCACCAATGAAAGTTTCCTTTTTTATATCTCTACCCTCATAGAACAGATAAAAGTTAGGTGCATCTACATCACAATCTATTCTTATTACATTTTTTGAAAATTCTCCTAACGCTGTTGCAATAGTCGTTTTACCTGTTCCACCTTTTCCGCTTAAAATAACTAATTCCAAGATAACACCTCACTTATTCTCTCTGAAAGATTATCAAAAATCATCTTATGATTTAAGTCATCATATAATCTTTCTCCCTTAGAATATATCTTAGCTGTATTTTTTCTATACGGTATTATTCCTATGATGTCAATATTTTCTTCCTCGCTGTATTTTTTTACTATATTGTCTTTTCCATCATCCTTATTTATAACAATTCCAAAAGGTATATTATAATTTTTAACCAGTTCTATAGCCATTTTTAAGTCATGTAACCCAAATTGTGATGGCTCTGTTACAAGTATAGCAACATCAGCAAAATTTAAAGTATTAACTACATTGCATGAAGTTCCTGGAGGACAATCAATTAAATTAACTCCTTTATGCAGATTGTTTAAAAGCTTTTTTATAATAGGTACTGCCATCGGCTCTCCTATGTTTAAAATACCTCTACTACAATCTGTATTATTTGTGGTACCAATTTCTATTTTCCCAATTTCTCTTTTATCATAAGTTATAGCATCATACTTACATGAAATCGAGCAAGCTCCACAACTATGACACAGCTTCTCAAACAAAATAATATTATCTCTTACTTTTGCTAAAGCATTGAATTTACATATATCTACACATTTGCCACAATGTGTACACTTATTTTTTTCTATAACAGGATATTCAACCATGACCTTTTCTTCTTTATTTATAGTGGGCTTCAAAAATATAAACCCATTTGGCTCTTCTACATCGCAATCTATATAATTTGCTTTTAATGCAAGTGCTAGATTAGTCGATACTGTTGTCTTTCCTGTACCACCTTTTCCACTAAGTACAGCTATGTTCAATATCTATTCATCTCCAATCTAATAACTTTATCCTTGGTGTGAGGCTTTGCATGATTTTATTTCTTCAAGTTCTCCATTATTATATTTTTCAAGAGCTAAATCTATAGATATAGACTCACACTTATATGCTTTTATTCCAGCCCCTTCAACAAGATCAAAAGCATTCGGTCCAAGACTTCCTGTTATAATCACATCTATATTTTCTTCTATTAATTGATTAGATGTAGCTATCCCTGCCCCACCACTAGCACTTTGTCCTTTATTACTGATTGTTTTAACTTGTTTGTTATTTGTATCATAAATTTTAAAATATTCACATCTGCCAAACCTTGTATCTAATGTATTTTCATTAATTTTTCCCTTTGCTGAAACTGCTATTTTCATATAACACCCTCATTTCTTATTAATTTATTATTTTAAATCATCTATTATAATTGTTGATATTAGATCAAATATTGACTTAAGATTTTCATCTTCAGCTTTATTTTCACTCAAGTTACTTATGCTATTTAACATTGGAAGCTCTCCTAAAAGTTTTAAATTCATTTCATCTAAAAATTTATTTGTACTTTCTCCGCTAAATAATTTTATTTTTTTACCACAGTCTTCACAATTTATATAACTCATATTTTCAATAACACCTAAAATATTTATGTCCATTTTCCTTGCCATATTTACAGCCTTTGAAACTATCATAGATACAAGGTCTTGTGGTATAGATACCATAACTATTCCGTCTATAGGTATTGATTGCATTACAGTTAATGCAACATCACTTGTCCCTGGAGGCATATCAATAAGTAAATAATCTAAATCTCCCCAAATAACATCTGTCCAAAATTGTTTTACTACACCTGATATCATAGGACCTCTCCATATTACTGGATCATCTTCATTATCTGTCATTAAATTCAATGACATTACTTTTATACCGTCATGATTTTCAACAGGTAAAATATTTTTATCTACATAAGATACCTTTTTATCCCTAACTCCTAATAATCTTGGAATACTTGGACCTGTTACATCTGCATCTAGTACACCTACACTATATCCTTTACGTTTTAGTGATTTTGCAATAAGTGAACAAATTGATGATTTCCCAACTCCACCTTTTCCACTCATAACACCAATAATTTTCTTTACGTTATTTAATTCGTTATTCTCTATCATACAACTTTCTTTGTCCCTTGAACATTTTTCATTTGATGGACATCTATTACAATTAGCCATAACTTCATCTCCCACCCCTTATTATTAGCATATGCTAATTAAATAGTAACACTACTAGTAGTTATTGTCAAATGCCAATAATGTTTTTGATAAATTATAAGAATATATAAGTATAAATAATGCTATTAATTTGTTTCTGTGTTGAAGTTGTGTTATTTAAATATAAAAAGGAATTATTAACTTCTAGAAGTTAATAATTCCTTTTTTGCTTCATTAAAAAATATTCCACATACTTATTTATTAATATATTTAACAGCCTTATTTACTCTTTCTAAAGCATCTTGTACCATGTGCTTTGAACAAGCTATATTCATTCTAAAGAATCCTGAACCTACATTTCCAAATGAACTGCCTCCATTTAATGCAACCTTTCCTTCTTCTATAAGAGCTTTTGATATTTCTTCATTACTTAAATTTAATCCCCTAAAATCTAACCATACTAGGTATGTTCCCTCTGGCTTTGTTATTTTTACTTCTGGCATATTCTCATTTACATACTCCATAACTAAGTTAACATTATCTTCTAAGTACTCTAATAACTCACATAGCCATGCTTCACCTTTGTTAAATGCAGCCTCCATAGCAACTAAGCTAAACGGATTATTTCTTCTTATATCTAATGCTGCTAACTTAGCATCAAATAAACTTAATTCTTCTTTTCTTGGGAATACTGCAAATGATGCTTGTAATCCAGCTATATTAAATGTTTTAGTAGCTGAAAAACATGTAATTGTTATATCTTCTACTTCTTTAGATAATGAAGCAAATGCTATAAACTCATGTCCTTTATAAACTAAATCTCTCCATATCTCATCTGCTATAACTCTTACATTATATTTTAAGCATATATTAGCCATTTTTTGTAATTCTTCTTTTTTCCAAACTCTACCTACTGGATTATGAGGATTGCATAATATAAACCACTTTAAATTCTTATCCTTTGCCTTAGCCTCAAAATCTTCAAAGTCTATATTCCAGTTTCCATCAGTATCTTGTACTAATTCATTTTCAACTAATATCTTATCACTATTTTTTATAGTTCCTGCAAATGGTGGATACACAGGTGTTTGTATCATTATTTTATCTGTATCTTTTGTAAAGTATTTTAATATTATAGATATAGTTGGTATAACACCTGGAGAGTGTATTATTGTAGATAAATCTATGTCATAGTTATATCTTTTCTTTGTCCAGTCTATTGCACTTTGATAGTATGAATCTGGTCTTGATACATATCCAAATATTTTTTGATCTAATTTATTTTTCATTTCTTCTAATATTTCTGGTGCTGTTTCAAAGTCCATATCAGCTATCCACATAGGAAGTAATTCATTACAACCAAAGTTTTTTCCCATCTCATCCCATTTAGCCGAGTTATTTTTTATTCTATGAACCTTTTTATCAAAATTGTATTTCATTATAAATACCTCCATAATATTTAATTTTCTATAATTTATTACAAGCAAAAAACATGCCATATTTAATAATTCAATTTAGAATTTATTTTTAGGCATGTTTCTTATATTTTTAATTATTTAACTGTGTTTTTATGTATTAATTGTATTATATTGTTTTATAATATATCTTCCATTGATTTAATTATTTCTATTCCTTTTTGAGTAAGTTTTGTTCCACCTCTTCCTTTACTTATTGCAACAATACCATCTAATTCTAATTCCAATAATATTTTTCTTATTTCAACTTCACTAATATATATATTTTCTTCCCTAGCTTTTTTTAATATTGCTGGTCTACCAATTCCTCTTAACTGAAGCATAGCTTCTTTCATACATGTTAGAATAAATTTTTTTCCTTCATAAAAACTACTATTTTCATCATAATAAGTTATTGCATTTTCATTATATTCATTTATTAAATCTTCATCTTCTAAAAAGTATTCTTGTAAATCTTCTAACTCTATTACATCTTTATCTATATAATTCAAAAACTCTATACAATTTATAAGTTCCCTTAAATTCCCTTCCCACTTATAATTTAATAAAAATGCTTCTGATTCTTTACTTAACTCATATACTAATCCTTTGTTAGCTTTGATATGATTAAATAATATTAAAATATCATTTCCTCTATCTCTTAAAGGTGGAATTTTTAATGGTAATACATTTAATCTGTAATATAAGTCACTTCTAAACTTTCCTTGTTTACTTAATTCTTTTAAATTTCTATGAGTCGCCGCTATAATCCTTATGTCTACATGTATAACTCTATCTCCACATATCCTCATTACTTCTCTTTCTTGTATTACCCTCAATAGCCTTGTTTGTAGATGTAGTGGCATTTCACCAATTTCATCTAAAAATATCGTTCCATTATGAGCAATTTCAAATAATCCCATTCTTCCACCTTTTTTTGCACCAGTAAATGCACCTTCATCATATCCGAAAAGTTCACTTTCTAGTAAATTTTCCGGTATAGCAGCACAGTTTATAGCAACAAACTGATAATCTTTCCTATATGAAGCATTGTGAATAGATTGGGCAAAAAGCTCTTTTCCAACCCCTGATTCTCCTGTTATTAATATAGATGAATCTGATTTAGCCATTTTATTAGCTCTCTTTTTTATATCCTCGATTGCTTTTGAGCTACCTTTTATATCTTCAAAATTGTACTTTGCTACATATCCTTTTTTCACTAATTGTTTTCTTAAATTATGTTGGCTTTTTTCTTTTTCTTCAAATCTTTCAAATATCATTATAATTCCAGTAATTTCTCCTACAGTTTCCACCGGTACTGCCTTAAATGATATATTACAGTTATTTATTTTAATTAACTCAACATCTAAAGATCTCTTCTTCTTTATTGCTCTAGTTATAGATAGGTGATTTATTATCTCACTTATATTCATTCTATCAAAATCCATTTTTCCTAGATTTAGTATAGATTTTGCTTTTTCATTTATAGTATAAATATGACCGTAAACATCTGTAACTATAATACCTTCATCTATAACATTTATTAACTCTAAAAATCTACTTTCAAGCACATTTGTATCATTTATTAACTTAGATATACCTATTGATGGTTTTTTTAATTTTTTAAAATGGCTTATAATTTTTTTACTTTTTAAAATATCTTCTTGTTCTATACTTATAGCTGTATCTATAATTGTACTCATATCTAATGTTCTATCATCTATATCTATAATATCTTCTACCCAATGTGGTGCTACATGTGCCTCTCCTGTTGTAAGCACAAAATCAGTTTGGACTGTATTTACCTTCCCTAGATAATATGGCACAAAATCATATTCATCTAATCCAACTTGTCTAAATAATGCAATTGTTTCCATAGTCATTTCTGGACTATAGTTTACTACCATTATTTTAGAATTTTTAGGTATCTTCTTAATTTTTTCATACTGTTTCTCATTAATAGTTGTTCCAATGATTATAACTTTACCTCTTGGATTTATATATTTTTTTACTTCTACATATATAGAATATATTGATATTAAGTATAAATCTGCTTCTATTTCAAAATCTATATATCCTTTATCATATGAATAAGTTTCAACCTCTATTTTCCCTTCAAATAAATATTCTAAAACATCCTTATGAAAATTTGCCACTTTATCAAAATTAGTTATTACTACAACTTTTTTCATATTTCCTCCAAGTGTTCTAATATATATCTTAATTATACTATATAACACTGAATAAAAAATAATAAGGATACCCTATTAGGCATCCTTATTATTTTTTATATAATTACTCATTTCCTAGCTTATCAAGCTCTTCACTAACTCCCCAACATTCTGTTTCTATACCTATATCAGTAGAGACAAATCTATTTCCATTAGAATTTTCATAGTTTTTAAGTACTTTTAATACTACTTTACTTCCTATTAATAGTGCAGGCACATTACACATAACCATTACTATAGCAACAAAGTCAGATATATACCATAGGTTTCCTAACTCAAATCCACCTAATACTGTTAAAACTCCAAATGGCACAAAGAATAATGCTCCTATAAGTCTTATAATCTTTATAAAAGTTCTATTTTTACTTATAGAATTTGCTGATACTTCTGCAAATAATATTAACCCTATTATAGTTGTAAATGAGAACAATCCATAACATAAAGAAACTACTGATGTAACCATATTATCAAAAGTTACACCTGGAACTAAGTGTTGTACAGATGTTAAAAATACCGTAAGCTTAGATTCTCTTATTGATTCCCATACTACTCCTGAATCGCCTGACCATATTTGTGCTACAACTACAACAAATGCTGTCATCGTACAAATTACCATAGTATCTAAAAATACTCCTAATGATTGTACAAATCCTTGCTCACATGGATGATTACATTCTGCTATGGCCGCAGCTGGAGTTACTGAACCTTGTCCAGCTTCATTTGACATAAGCCCTCTCTTAATACCTTGAGCTAAAACTATACCAAAAGCCCCACCAAATACAGCCTTTGGAGTAAATGCTCCACCAAATACTTCTGTGAAAAATCTAGGTATTAATGGTATATTTAATAAAATTAATCCAAATATAAGTACGCTATATATAACTGCCATAACAGGAACTAACTTATCTGTTACATTTGTAACACCATGTATCCCGCCTATAACCGCACCTAAAACTGTAACTATTACTGCTATACCTACTACATAATAAACTATAGATTGTCTATCAAATGTTTGACCTGCTACTCCTTCTGCTAGAGAAACAAGTCCAGTTATCATGTGAAACGTTTGCCCGGGGATGCTAAATAAGGCATACATTATAAATACACAAGATATAATTATTCCTACTATACGTTTATCACCTAATATCTTCTTTCCATAGAAAGCAAGTCCACCTACATAGTTGTCACCTTCTTGTTCTTTAAATATCTGAGATAAAACTGCTTCAGAGAAAGATGTTGCCATACCAAAGAATGCTGATACCCACATCCAAAATACTGCTCCTGGTCCTCCAACTGATATCGCTCCTGTTACCCCCATTATATTGCCAGGACCTATTCTCATAGCAGAGCTTAGTAAGAATGATGCTAATGGACTTACACCTTTATCAGATGATTTACTTGATACTAATGATTTTATTCCTGATTTAAAGTATTTACATTGCACAAATCCTGTCTTAAATGTATAAAAAACTCCTGTACCTAATAAAAACAATATTGAAAATGCAAAATTACCTAATATCGGTATGTTTTTATACCATTCAAAATTAGTTGGAAAATCCCATAAAAAATCTGCTATCGGTACTATAAATTCGAAAAACTGGTTTACGCTATTAAAAAGTGCCTCCATCGTTTTCTCCCTCCATTTTTTCATTTATATTTCTGTATTTTTATATAAGCAATATCTGTGCCATATTTTAATTTATGTTTTTTATCTCTTTTTTTATTGAATTTGATTAATTTTCATCTCAGAATTGTATTTTATTGTTTATTATATATGTAAATTGTATTTTATTGGATAGAATGAATTTAATAAAATTTAATTGTTTTATAATTGTATTTATATGTGTTAAAGTGCATAAATATATTTTAATACATATGTTAATATTTTTCTCACTTTAATTTTCAATTTCTGATTATATTATTTAAAATAAAAAAGACATTGATTTCAATCAACGCCTTTTAGTTTATTTTAATATTAGATAAAATTCATAAAAATCATACCCAAGACTATATTTAATATTGTACTCATAAATTTTTAATTTACCTATTAAAAATTATCTATCCTAAGTACTCTAGTATCTCACCTACATTTTTATCAGTTTTAACTTTATCATATACTTTTTCTATAATTCCATTTTCATCTATAATATAAGTAGTTCTAACAACCCCAAATCCTACTTTTCCATATAGTTTCTTTTCTTGCCATACATCATAAGCTTTTATAGCTTCAAGTTCAGGATCCGATAATAGTATAAATGGTAATTCATTTTTTTGTGCAAATCTTTCGTGTGATTTTATGCTATCTTTACTAATTCCTATTACCACAACGTCTTTTGACTTGAATACTTCATAGTTATCTCTAAATGAACAAGCTTGTTTAGTGCATCCTGGTGTACTATCTTTTGGATAGAAGTATAATACTACTTTTTTATTTTTAAAGTCTGATAGACTTACTGTGTTTCCTTCTTTATCTTGTAATTTAATTTCTGGTGCTTTTATCCCTGCCTCTAACATATTTTTATTCCTCCGATTTGTATTTATTAAATATATACCAAATATGTTTTAGACTTAAACTGATACTTATCTCAAGTTAATTGAAAGTCCTCCAATTACCTCTACATAGTTTAAAATACTTTATTTAGGTATATGACTTGAAATATATGAAGTTACTTCATCTAGAGAGTTGCTTAAAATAACTGCAAACTCTTAATTTAATAATCTTTCAGCTTCTTTCATAATATTTTCTTCGCTCATTATTTATAAATTTATCGTTAGTTATATCTACAACTTTACATACCCCTGTCATACCATACATTATATAATCGTCAAATTTAAACATTAAACCTTCACCATCCTTAATAAAATAAAAAAAGTAGCTTTAATAACTGGGCTTACGTTATCAAAACTACTCGCTGTATAATCATTTTATCATATTATAAAATTTTAATGTAAGTGAAACTTTTATTTTAAGCTATATGATTTTATTTTCCATAGATTAATATTTTATTCCATTAAACTTATTCCTATTATTTATTATAGTTTATTCCTCTCGCTCTAAAAAATATATTCCTTCATCTATAATTATAAATTCGCCACAACTATATAGGATTTTTATGATTTTTCATTCTTATACCAAATCACTCCGATGAAAGTTTTTATGATCTGAATCAATGTAATTAATCCAAATATAGCACTTATATAGTAAAATGCTCTTATTTCTTCTGTTGAATATATTAATATAAATCCTGTAAAAGAAAGTACTAGTATAACCATAACAATACTCATAATAGTTACTATTTTTTTTAGCATGTTCTTTCTTTTCATATAAAGTATTAATACTAATAACATTAATATAATAAGTGCTATTATAGAAGCATATTGTATATTCGCTATAGGATATTTCTCTTCCCAAACAGAATTCTTATGCACGACATGTCGTAACATTCCCATTTTCTTTTGCGTAAAATAATTTATCATATACGCTCCAATTAACATCAAAACCTCCAATATCGTAGTTACTATATAAAAAATCTTTTTTGCTTTTTCCATATAAATATCAACCTCATTGCCTATAATTTAATATAAGCACTGCAATTAATACAGTGCTTATATTCTATAATTTATTTTGAAGCTTTATCTGTCGGTAGTTTATCTACTGTAGTATATTCACTATTATCACTCTTTGGATCTCCTACTTGTACAGGAAGTTTATCATTCATTTGCCATTCATTCCAACCACCATCATAAACAGTAATTCCTTCCCATCCTGCATCATAACCGATTAACCAAGGAACTGAAGCTCTCCAACCTGTTCCACAATAGAATGAAAGTTCATTCTTTTTAGTAATATCAGAGTCTGACCATAACTTTTCCATTTCTTCAGCAGTTATAACAGTTCCATCTTTGTGTATATAATCTTGCATATTATATGGATCACTTCCTGCATGTCCCCAAACTGCACCTTTAGGCTCACCAGCTCTGTCTATATAAGTATATCCACTTGTTTTACCATCAAACTCTTCTTTACTTCTTATACTTACTAAACGGAAGTTTGAATCATTTTTTAATTTCTCTTGGACTTTGTCTATTGACATCAAATATTTTGGATGTGCTGGAACAGTTGTCCCAAAATCTTTAGTCGGTGTTGCTTTTTCTATTTTAGTTTCTGTTTTATAACCTGCTTTTTCCCAAGCATTAAGTCCACCATTTAAAACTTTTACATTTTCAACACCTGCCCAAAGATATGCATGTGCCACTCTACTTACTGCTGAAATATCTATTCCATATAAGATAACAGTTTTATCTTTTGTCACCCCTAAGTCTAACATACCTTTTTCAACTACTTTAGGCTCTGATATATTCCAAATTGGTTCAGATTCGATGCTTGAGGTATCCACATGTAACGCTCCTGGAAGATGTCCTTTTGTATAAGTTGGACTGTCTTTATAAGTCCCCCATGAAACTTCTAATATAGTATAATTTTTAGACTCTGGTTGATTTCCATCTATTACACTTTGTACCCAGTCTGGTGATACAAATACTTTTTTTGCGTCTACTTGTTCTGCCTTTACATCTGATTTCTCTTTATTTGTATTTTGAGAATCATTTGAAGGCTTGCTACACCCTACACCTATTGCTGCTACTATTGTAACACCAATTAATGCACTAATTAATTTTCTTTTCATAATTATCCTCCGTTATTTTTTCCATCATTTAAATTGAGGAAATTTGCCATCGATAATTCTATCATAAATAATATCAATCTCCAATATTTATACAAAAATCAAATACTTAAGATTGATATTATTTATATTTTCTATACATCAAATTTTTTATCATTATAAAATCGGTGATTGGTTAGCCATTGAATATCCATCATCTCTAACAACACTTATATCTGATGTATCTTCTTTTATTTCAACCTTGCTAAGTTTTTTAACTAATCCATAAGGTTCTATTAGTGAAAGTTTATCTCCTCTTCCAGAAATAACCCATAAAATTTTATACCCTCTAGGTATTACTTGTAACTTCCCTTCACCTTCACCATCTGTAAAATACACCAATAAGTTAAATTTTTTATTATTGGAATATTCAAAAACTGGAGTAAATTTAGTGCCTCCCCTTGTATTAATTCTATCTTTTATATCCTTTACAGTTTTTACTTTATATGCGCGTCTAATTTCGTTATCACACTCTATGATAGTAATTTCATGATTATAATTTTTAACTATATTAAGTACCTCTTTAATAGCTTGCTTAAATTCTTCATCGCTAATGCTTCCACTTATATCAAGTGCGACAGCTATTTCTGCTTTGTGCCCTCTAAGTTCACCTCTTAAATCTAATCTATTAGGCTGTCTTCTATTTCTTCTTGTTATAGTCTTCTTTTTATTACTTTCAACGGTTCCCATTAGCTTCTTAAGATACAAATTCCAAGGCAGTTCACCTTTACTATTTTTAAGTGATGATATCATACCTTGTAAATACTCTGGAATTTTACCTTTTTGTGAAATATTAGTAAATTTTTCTGTAAATTCTTTTAGAGTTTTTTCATCTATATCATTAGAATCTTCCCAAATGTCATGAGTTTTTTCTGGATTATAATCAGTTTCTATATTTTCATTATTATTACTATCGTTCTCTTCTCCATCTTCATCCTCTTCTTGTAAATCTAATTCAATTTGAATTTTTTCTACATAGTATTCAAAAGTTTCATATGGTTCAAGGTTTAAAGAATACTTTGAATTTAACCATTCTAAAGTAGTAGAATATGGTGGTAAATAATCTAAATATTTATTTACTACTATATCCATCGCTATATTAATTGCAAGTGTACTATACTTGCCTTTTAATTCCTTTGCTCTTACTAAATGCATAGATACTATATGAAGAATTTCGTGCTTGATTGTACTTTCCATTTGTCTCATATTGAGGTTTAAAAAAATTATTGGATTAAAATATATAACATATTTAGCTCCTTTAAAATTTACAGCAGTTGGACTACTTATATCAAATCTTATCTCTCTTGACATTTGAAATAAAAAGTATCCATAAAAATTATCTTTCTCTTCCATAAGACTTAAGTTTACTTTATCTACAAGGCTAAAAAACTCATTTTTAAAATCTTGTGGTATATCTATCTCAAATTTCTCATCTTTATGATTTGCCTTTAACACAGCATAAGTATCTATAATTTTATCTGCTTTATCATAGAGCTCTTTTGTTTTTTTGTCAAAATAACTTTCCATAGATTATCCCCTTATTAAACTATAAGATTCAAAATACGATTTTACAAACTCTTCATTTTCTATAGCTCTTTTATATACCTCAATATAACTATGCTTAATATCCTTCATAATTCCAACCATTAAATCTACAGGGTATATTTTTAAAAATTCAATAAGTCTATTAATATAATAACTTGAATCATAATTATCATCTTTCATATTTGATTCTAAAGTTTTTAAAATATTTATTGCTGATAAATAAAGTCTTGTGTGACTTTCAGTTTTCACCTTTTCTACAACAGATGAACTTAAGTTTTCACCTAAAAAAACATCTCCATAAGATATTAATGGGCTAGAATCTGATTCAACAAAACTTATAAATTCTTCTGCAATAACTTTTCCTACATTTCCTTTTATAACATTTAAAAATACAGCTCTAGGTACTCTATCTTTTTGCTCCTTATAAATTTTATAACTCTTAGAAACTCTTTCATAACTTCTTGGAGTAGCACGTACGTCATCTTCATTTGTTTTGTGTAGATATTCTGGGAAAGTTGAAATAAACTCTATAACCTTTTGCTCAATACCTGCACCTATTGCCCAATTTAACCACTGTGTATAATCAGGTTCCATGTTTAACCATACAAATCTATTTTCTTGAGCTGCATCCATATCTACAACTTGATAATCAAAATCTGAACCATATTTACTTGATGGGTTCATTGCTGCTAAAATTTTCACATCATCATTTAACTTATATCCATTGATTTCCCTATTTAATATTAAATTCATAAGTTCCTGCTGTACTGTATGTTCGCAACGGTTTATCTCATCTATAAATAAAAGAACTACCTTACCTTTAGATATTTCTTCATCAATTTCTCTTAACTTGTTATGAACAGCATATACTGTAGTTTTCTTTTCTATTTCATCTCCATCAGAGTTATTCCTACATAAGATTCTATAGTTGGAAGACCACCTATTTCACCTTCTTTAAGTAAGTTTCCATCAATAACGATTAAGCTCCAATTATTTTCTTTAGCTAACTTCTTTGCTAAAGCTGTTTTTCCGATTCCACTTTCACCAACCACTAAAGGTACTTCTTTTGTGGCTAATACTACGTCAACGCTCTTTAATGTATCTATAAAATTCATTTTGTCTTTCTCCTATATCATTTTTAATTTTTCATCTACAGCTATTTTTTTTGCTTTTTTACTTCCATACTTATAAATGAACATTACCTTGTCCATTGTTATTGTGTCATTTTTTCTATCTATAGTACTACAATTTATAAAATCTCTAACATATTTTTCTGAGACATCTTCCTTTGATAGTACTATTTTTAATACTTCTTCTAATTCATCTTTAGATATTTTGTTTGCAACATATTTAATAACTAAGATATTTACCTTTAAAAGTTCTAAAATTTTATCTTTATCTAGATTAGTTACAAAACTAACAGCAGCTTCATTGTTCTTAATAGCTGCAATCTCTGCACTAAGTTTTGGTGCTTTTATATATCTTAATGCATCATAACTTATTTTTACAGCCTCTTTCTGAACATTTTCATAAGGTTGTTTTATATACTTTATTGAATCGTAATTTTTTCTTACTGCTAATAATTGTAACTCTTCACTTGGATTTTTTACATATTGAATAGCCCATCCCGATTTACTTATTGCTAGTTTAATTACCTTATCAATTGGATTTTTAATATCTTCTAAGATACTCCATCCTTCACTTACAGCTTTTATCATCATATCTTCACTTGGATTCTTTATAAATTTAATTGCTCTAGCATTATTATCTATAGCTAACTCTTGCATTTCTATAGTTGGATTATCTATATATTCTAATACACGCCCATTTTTTTTAATAGCTAATAACTTCATCTCATCTGTAGGGTTATTTATAGTTGATATTATATTAGGATTGTTATTTATCATGTTAATAATTTTTGATTCTTCCATAACGCGCCTTTCTTTCTATTATTAATTTTTATTTATATAATTATTACTTATTATAATTAATATACTTTTTACGTCAATTTAAACAGAATAATTATACCAATTATAATAAAAATCCCTAAGGTGCAATAGCCTTAGGGATAATATGATATTGAAATTAAGAGAAATGTTTGGAAGTGTCCTATAGATACATTAAATGCAATAGAATTAACGTCTATAAAATGAATATTATTATTACATACTTAATACCTGCATATAAAAGAATTTTTTTAAGTCAAAATCGCTCTTTGCTCCACTTTAACTCTCTTTTGTTTATAATTAAATCTTTATTTTTTACTGTTGTTTTTTGATTTTTTAAACATCATAAATGTATAATCTGATAAAGCTATTCTAAGTTAACTCTAAAACTAGATAAAGCCTTAGAATCTTGACCTTCAACAGGAATATTTTTATATACTAGAATATCAATATATTTTGGAATCTCTCCTATATTAATTAATTCATTTATTTGAGTATATATTTTATTTTCTCCATCAGTACCTACAGACATTTGTAGCTCTCTTCTTTTATCATCGTTAACTATTATAAAGTTATCATGAGGATTACCTAATGATGGTTGAAAAGGAAGTTCCATTTTTAACTCAATATAAGTTTTAGATACATCTAAACTTTTTAATGTATAGTCTCCATCCTTTTTATTGACCTTTATATGCTTTTTGCCATCATCTATAGATTTTATGTTAAAATCAAAAGACCATTCACCTTTAATATTTCCATTAGCTTTATTATGCTTAAATTTTTGAATACCAAAATTTATTTTAAAGTTTGCCTCATCTATATTATTATTAGGGTCTAGCTCTATTAGACAGTTAAGATTAACAGTGTATTCATCAATAAATTCAACAACTCCAGCACTATATGAATATCCATCTAGCTTAACTTCATTCATATACATTTCTAAATTATCTATATACATATTTTTCTCACCATCTCCATAAGGAGAATCTGATACCGCTTTTATAAACTTGCTTTTCTTAAATGGCTTGTCTGTTTTTAATGTCATATCTAAATATATTTTCTTTTTGTCATACATTGCTTTATCTATAGTTATTTTTAAACCATTATCTTTACTTGATACATTAACAGGGGTTGCTATTAATTTATTTTTTTGATTTTCTTTCTTCTCTTCTTCTATTTCAGGATAGAGATTTGGATCATACTCAATTACAGAGTCATCATTAACAGATTTACTTATTTTATCTAACATAGTTTGAAATTCTGGTATAATTTTTATAATATTGTCGGCTAAAGATGGGTTAATTACCCCAATACCTATAACTACAATTACTATTGATGCTATACCTGACATCAGTATATTAGTTTTTTTTCTTCTTTTACTCGCTCTTTCTGATGATTTCAATCTATCTTGCATTTCTATCTTTAACTTTTCATTGTTATTAGTTTCTATTTCCATATATTTATTTGTATCTATTTTTACTTTATTAAAAATTTTAAACTTGTCCATCATAATTTAACTCTCCTATTTTGAAAATATTTTTCTAATCTTCTTCCTACCTCTAGATAGCCTGCTATGTAAATTTGATACATTGGTTTTAGTATCAATAGCTATTTCTTCTAACTTATATCCATCTAAGTAGTATCTAGTAAAAAGTTCTTTGTCTTTATCATTTAGAAAGTTTAAAATCTCATTTATTTCTTCTTCTATCTCTACTCTTGCTAAATTTTCATCTATATAAAATATGTTATTGTCTATATCTAAGTTTAATTTAGATATATATTTTCTTTTATAATCAATCGCTTTATATTTTGCAATTGCACAAATCCAATTTTTAAAAGTGTTTTGTTTACTATCAAACACTTCTATATTCTCCCAAATTAAGAAAAGGACATCGCTTATGCATTCCTCTTCATAAATTAGTAGAGGATTAATATGCTTACGAATCACTGATGTTAGTAATCCATTATAACTATCTATTAACATCTCCATCCCCTTTTGATTACACTTTTTTATATATTTAACTATCAATTTATCTTGCAATTTGATTCCTCCTTGTAAAAGCTTTTACAACAGTTAATACGAAATTTATCATAAAAAACTGACAAAAAATAAAAAATAATTTATATAAAATTATTAAGTTTAAAATTGCTAATACTCTTAAATAAAAAA
>NZ_JAFFPK010000100.1 GCF_017590215.1 Clostridium sp. CCUG 7971 | reverse complement strand
TAAATTTAGGCAACCTTTTTTATATTATGCTAAAGTTTTAAAAGCATATCCATTATCTTTAAAATGTTTTATTATTTGAGGAAGAGCTTTCGCAGTTTGCTCTTTTCCATAAGTATCGTGCATTAATAATACTACTATTTCTTTTCCTTGTGAAGTTTTTATTGCATAATCAGCTAACTCTTGAGCATTCTTCTTCTTACCTTCTGCGTCAGCATTTAATGCATTCCAATCTATTGAAGCCATTTTATTTTCTGCTAAGTAAGAATCTAATGGATCCATTCCTTTCCAAGACATATGTCCTCCTGGACATCTAATTACTCTTGTTGAGAAGTGTGGACCTAATACATTTTTAAGTATATCATCAGTCTTTTTAAAATCTGCATTAAAAGCTTCTAAATTTAATGTTCTTTGAGGATATAAAACTTTATAGTTGTGACTATATGAATGGTTTGCTATAGCATGTCCTTTTTCAAATTCTTGTTTTATAAGATCCTTCGCTTTTTGGCCACCACGCTCTATATTTTGACCAGTTAAAAAGAATGTAGCTTTTACATTGTTTTCATCTAATACTCTTAATATCTCTGGTGTTACAGTTGTAGATGTTCCATCATCAAATGTTAAAAATACTATTTTTTCTCCATTATTAGAGTAACTTCCTGATTTAAGCTTGTCAGCTATTTCAAGTGCATCGTATGAATCTTTTTTACCATTATGGTTAACACCGATCACCATTTTTTTCTTTCTTCTTCTTCTTTACGTTTTTTCTCTGCAAGAATTCTTTCTGCTTCTGCCTTCTTTTCCATCTCAATTTTTGCTTGTCTTTGTTCTTGTATAAAAGCTGTTGTTGCTCCGATTCCTTTAGCACCAACAAATACTATTACTACAGCAGCTATCGACACTATAGCAATCTTTTTCATGTCGATTTTTTTCTTTTTTTGAGTTCCAAAATTTATTTTATTTTGTTTTCTCATAGTATTACCCCCTATCTTGTATTAATTTGTCGTTTTCTCATATCTTTATTATATTACTTTAAATAAAAAAGTCTACATGATAAAATTTACAATACTGTAACAAGAAATTTTTTATATTTTAAAACTTTTTCGATACCCCCAACGTCTTAAGAATCAATCGGGTATTATTGCTATATTTAATCATGAAAAAGACAATGACATGAATCATTGTCTTTTTATTAATGAACAATCCCCATAGATATGTTCATTATAAAACTTAATATAAATAATCCTGTAAGTATATACATAGCAGGAGATATTTCTTTTCCTTTACCTGATGCAATTCTTAATAGTGTATAAACTATAAATCCTAAAGCTATACCATTTACTATATTGTAAGTAAAAGGTATTAAAGTGATTATAAGTATCATAGCTATAGTATCTATTACATCACCTTTTTCAATATCAAAGAAAGTTTGAATCATTAATATCCCGATAAATATAAGTACACTACTTATAACTCCATTTGGGATGAGCTTTAGTATAGGAATTAAAAATAATGATAGTAAAAATAATATTCCAGAAGTAAATGCTGCAATCTTACTCTTTCCACCAGCACTTATACCAGAAAAATTCTCTGCTGCAACTATTGTTGGGCTTGTACCAAGTATCCCTGCTATCATATTTGATATACCAGCTATTTTAAATGGTTTCTGGAACTTATCAACTTTTCCAATAGCCTCCATTTGGCCATATAAAATACCCATATTTTCAAATACAATAACAATAGTTATAGAAAAAACAGCAACTATAAATGGAATAGTAAGTATATTTTTAAATGACATTCCTAAAAATACGTCCTTAAAAGCTCCCATATTAAACATACTCATATCTACATTATTTAAAGTAGTTACTCCCATTATTAAGGATAATACACTACCTATTATAATGCTTATAAGTAAGTTACCATTTATATTCCTTATATGAAGTATAAGTATTATAAGTAAAGTAATTATACTAAGCAAAGTTTCTTTATTTGCTACATTCCCAAGTCCTACCATAGTATTTTCATTAGTTACAACAAGACCACTTTTTTGAAGTCCTATAAATAATATTAAAAATCCTACTCCAACTGTTATAGCATGCTTTAAGTTACTTGGTATTGATTTTAAAAGTATTGGTGTTAATTTAGTACTCGCTATTATGGTAAATATAATACCACTTACAAATACTGCACCTAATGCATCTTGCCAACTAAGCCCCATAGAATTTACTATTGTATAAGTAAATAGCGAATTTATACCCATTCCAGGTACTACTATAAGTGGTGTGTCTGAAAATAAGCCCATAAGTATTGTTGATAAACTGCATGTAAATATTGTAGCTATCATAGCTGCATCTTGGCTTATTCCAGCGTCTGATAAAATAAGTGCATTAGTCATAATTATATATACGCTTGCTATAAACGTAGTGCATCCTGCTAATACATCTGTTTTAATTTGATTTTTTTGAAGTGTTTGTTTCATTCCTCTTCCCTCTTAAAATATATCCCTCGCCCGCCCACATAAATAATGCTTATATATTTTATCATTTTTTGCAAATTTAGTCTACATAAAAGTACAGAATATATTATATATCTAAGTTATTTTCAATAAAAAAGTACTTATATTTTCATATAAGTACTTTTTTATTAATATTTATCTATCTCTTCTAATAACTCATCTACCAATGAATTACCTTTTATTTTTCTAACTATTTCACCCTTTTTAAACAATAAACCTTCACCTTTTCCACCAGCTATACCAATATCGGCTTCTCTAGCTTCTCCAGGTCCATTAACTGCACAACCCATTATCGCAACAGTTATATTTTTATCCATATGATTTATTTTCTTTTCAACTTCATTTACTACACTTATTAAATCTATATTACATCTTCCACAAGTAGGACAAGATACTACTTTTATCTTATCATTTAATAATCCTAAGCTTCTTAGTATTTCCTTACCTACTATTACTTCTTCACAAGGATCTCCTGTAAGAGATATTCTTACAGTATCTCCTATTCCTTTAAGGAGAAGAGCTCCTACTCCTATTGAAGATTTTATAGTTCCTTTTTTAACACTACCTGATTCAGTTATACCAATATGAAGTGGATAGTCTACTTTTTTAGATATAAGTTCATAAGCATCTAGTGTCTTATATATATCTGATGATTTAAGAGATATTACTATATTTCTAAAATCTAAATCTTCTAGAATTTTAACATGGCCTAATGCACTTTCAACTAGAGCTTTAGGCGTTGCTGATCCATATTTTTGAAGTAATTCTTTTTCTAATGATCCACCATTTACACCTATTCTAATTTTTAGATTTTTTTCCTTACACTTTTCAACTACCATCTTAACTTTATCTATACTACCGATATTTCCTGGGTTTATTCTAACTCCATCTATACCTTGGTCTATAGCCTCAAGTGCTAGTCTATAGTCAAAATGAATATCTGCTATTACAGGTATATTTACATTAGACTTAATTTCACCTATATTCTTAGCTGCTTCCATATCTGGAACTGCAACTCTTACAACATCACATCCAACTTCCTCTAATGCTTTTATTTGAGCTATTGTAGCTTTGGCATCTCTTGTATCAGTATTAGTCATAGACTGTATACTTATAGGATTATTGCCTCCTATTTTCAAACTACCTACACTAACTTCTCTGCTTTTTCTTCTCTCGTAACTCACGTCGTCACCTACTTTTTATTTCTCTTTTTAGAACAATCTAGTTATATCTTTATATGTTACAAATATCATAAATGCCATTAATACTGCAAATCCTGCTAAGTGTAACATTCCTTCTTTGTTAGGATCTAATTTTTTTCCACCTCTTATAGCTTCAAGTCCTATCATAACAAGTCTTCCACCATCAAGTGCTGGTATTGGAAGTAAATTAAATATACCTAAGTTTAAACTTATTAATGCTGCTATATTTATAAGGTTGATAATACCCATTTTAGCGGCATTTGAAACAATTCCGAAAACTCCTATTGGCCCTGCTACTGAATTTCCTATTCCACCAGGAACTGTTCCTGTTATTAATTGTCCAAAGAATGTTAATATTTGTACTATCATATCACCAGTCATTTTAAATGCTTTTGGTATTGCACCTAGGTAATCTCTTTCATAAACTGGTGCTATACCTATTTGATAAGCTCCTTTTTCATTTTTAGCAGGTGTTAAGTTTACTGATTGAGTTTTTCCTTCTCTATCTATTTCTAATTTTAATTCTTTTCCATTAGAATTATGTACAGTATTTACTAATTGTTCCCAAGATTTTATTGATTCTCCGTTTACACTTTTTATTGTGTCTCCCACTTCAATACCAGCCTTTTGGGCAGGGCTATTAGGCATTACTTTATCAAACTTTGGTATTGGTGTCCCTATGTATATTATTACTGGTATTAATAATATTACTGTAAGTATTATATTGAAAAATGGTCCTGCAAATATAACACTTGCTCTTTGAAGTATACTTTTATTTCCAAATGAGTTAGGGTCATTAGATTCTCCATCTTCACCTTCCATACTTACAAATCCACCTAATGGTAACAATCTTACTGAGTATTCTACATCCCTTTTTATACTAAATATCTTCGGTCCCATACCGATTGCAAATTCATGTATTGTTATTCCAGCTCTTTTTGCAAGAAGGAAGTGTCCTAATTCATGAATAAACACAATTAAACTAAATAATAACAATGCTATTATTATAGTCATAACATCACCATCCTTTATATAAATTTTTAACTTCTTTATTCTATATTATTAACGTATAGAATTTTTAACAAATTCTCTACTCCATTTATCTACTTCTAATATTTCTTCTAATGTTGGATTTTCTATGCTATTATGAGCTTCTAAAGTCTTCTCTATGTAATATGGTATGTCATAGAAGCCAATTTTATCCTCTAAAAATTCACTTACTAATACTTCATTTGCACTATTTAATGTAGCTGAGTATGTTCCTCCCATTTTTAATGTTTCATATGCTAGCTTTAAACATGGGAATGTTTCTAAATCTGGATTTTCAAATGTAAGTCTAGCTAACTTTGCTAAATCTAGTCTTTCAAAATCATTTACTGATCTATCCGGATAAGTTAATGCATATTGTATTGGAAGTCTCATATCAGGGCATCCAAGTTGAGCCATAACTGAGCTATCTATAAATTGAACCATTGAATGTATTATACTTTGAGGATGTACTACTACATCTATATCATTGTAATCTACTCCAAATAGCCATTTAGCTTCTATAACTTCAAGTCCTTTATTCATAAGTGTAGATGAATCTATGCTTATTTTTCTCCCCATACTCCAATTAGGATGTTTTAGAGCCTCATTTTTAGTTATATGTAATAAATCTTGCTTTTTTCGACCTCTAAAAGGTCCGCCTGATGCTGTAAGTATAATTTTTTCTATTTCCTTATTCTTTTCTCCATTTAAACATTGGAATATTGCACTATGTTCACTATCCACTGGAAGTATGTTAACATTATATTTTTTTGCTTCATTCATAACCAAGCTACCTGCACATACTAGTGTTTCTTTATTAGCAAGTGCTATATCTTTACCATTTCTTATAGCACAAAGTGTAGGAAGTAATCCTATCATTCCAACTATAGCAGTCAATAATACGTCTATTTCATCTAATGATGATATCGCCTTTAACCCTTCCATACCACTTAATACTTCTATATTTATATCACTTGGTATCATAGATTTTAATTTCATACAGCTTACTTCGTCGTATACTGCAACATATTTAGGTTTAAATTCTTTTATTTGCTCTAATAATAAATCTACACTACTATTAGCAGAAATAGCAACAACTTCAAATTTATCTTTATTTGCTCTTACTACATCTAAAGTTTGTTTTCCTATAGATCCCGTAGATCCTAAAATAGATATCTTTTTCATAAAATTCACTTATCTTATTTCTAAGTAAATAGATATTAACTCTACTTAATTTTGAAATATTTCCTTTCTTTAAATATAAGCTTTAATTTACTGTTATATTATACCACTAATATGTATTTTTTCATATTATATGAAGTTTTTTTCATTTTAATAAATAGTTTTGAATATAATTAAAGCTTCAGTTAAACTGAAGCTACTTAATAAAAAAGTCGATTGCATAATATACATATGGTGCTACTAATATAACACTATCAAATCTATCTAATATACCGCCATGACCTGGTATTAATTTTCCATAATCTTTTATACCTACATATCTCTTTATTGAAGATGCAAATAAGTCCCCACATTGTGCAACTATACTGCCCAAACTACCTATTACAGCCATAGTAAATAAATTTAAACTAAATATATATCCAAATAAAATACAAAGGCATGCACTTCCTAGTATGCCACCAATACTTCCTTCAACAGTTTTTTTAGGGCTTACTTTAGGTATCAGTTTGTGTCTTCCAAATAAGTATCCAGTGAAGTATGCAAATGTATCTGTTGCAAAGGATATTATAAATATAAGCCATACAAAAATCTTTCCAAATTCAAAATCATTTATTGTAAGTATTATAAAATCTAAAAATATTGCTACATAAAAAATTCCTAAAAAAGTAATTGCAATATCTAGTATATTATTTTTACATTTTAAAAGATATCCTATACCTATTAAGAAAAGTATAAATACTACTACATAAGTATATTCTATATGCAAATTAAACGTATTTTTTATACCTAGATATACTGCAAATATATACCCTATAATAAATAATGGATTTATATCTTTACTTTTGAATGCTTTATAAAACTCATTAAGTCCAATGCAAACTATTGCTACTTCCGCGATGTATAAAGGTATCCCTCCAACTATAATAAATAAAAATAACGGTATTAGGGCTAATCCACCAATAATCCTTGTAAGCATAAAATATTCTCCTTACTTTAGTCCTCCAAACCTTCTGTCTCTAGTTTGATATACGTAGATAGCCTTTTGAAGTTCACTAGCATTAAATGCTGGCCAGTGTATATCTGTAAAGTAGAATTCCGAATATGCAGCTTCCCAAAGTAGGAAGTTACTTAATCTTTCTTCTCCACTAGTTCTAATGATTAAATCTGGGTCTGGAATAGACTTTGTGCTCAAATAGTTTTTTATAGTATCTTCGTCTATATCTGTTACATCTATTTTACCACATTTTACATCTTTTGCTATATTTACCATAGCATTTTTTATATCATATCTACTTCCATAGTTTAATGCTAAATTTAAGTTAACTCCAGTATTATACTTTGTTAATTCATAAGATCTTTCTAATTCTTCTACACAACTCTTTGGTAATTGACTTACATCACCTATTGCTGTTACCTTCACATTATTACTGTGAAGTTCTCTTATTTCATTTTTTAGATATGTTGATAATAAGCTCATTAGTGTATCTACTTCAATTTTAGGTCTTTTCCAATTTTCTGTTGAAAAAGCATAAAGCGTTAAGTGTTTTACACCTAATCTTGAACATTCTTTTACAACTTCTCTTATAGTTTCTACTCCAGCTTTATGTCCTGCTGTTCTCGGAAGAAATCTAGCTTTAGCCCATCTTCCATTTCCATCCATTATAATAGCTATATGAGTAGGCACTTTATTTAAGTCTATGTCATATGTATTCTTTTTATTCATATTTGCCTCCAATATTAATTCTAACTCCTTAATTTAAGGAGTTAGAAAAATATGTGATTAATAGTTCTACACTATCATCTAATTCTGATATTTTTATGACTTTAGGTATAACTAATTTATCCTTGTCTTTTTTACCTTGGATAGTTTTAATAGTGTATTTTATATTTTTACTTTTAAAGTGACTTTCTACATCATTTACATGAAGGCCTAAAAGGTTATAATATTTTTCCAATATTATACCTCCATTATATCTGCTTCTTTTGCCTTAGCTACTGCATCTATTTCTTTTATGAATTTATCTGTAGTTTTTTGAACTTCTTCTTGACCCTTCTTTAATTCATCAGCAGTTATTTCACCATCTTTTTCCATCTTCTTTAATTTATCGTTAGCATCTCTTCTTTCATTTCTAAGTCTAACTTTAAATTCTTCAGCTACTTTATGAACTTGCTTAGCTAATTCTTTTCTTCTTTCTTCTGTTAAAGCTGGAACTGATAGTCTTATAACATTACCATCATTAGTTGGGTTTAATCCTAAATCAGAGTTTCTTATAGCTTTTTCTATTTCAGCCATAGCTGATTTATCCCAAGGACTTATCATTATAGTTCTTGGCTCTGGAACAGAAACAGCTCCTACTTGATTAACTGGAGTTGGAGTTCCATAGTAGTCAACTCTTATTTTATCTAACATTTGAGCATTAGCTCTCCCTGCTCTTATACTTGTGTAGTCATATTTTAAAGCTTCTATAGTTTTAGCCATTTTAGCTTCTAATTGTTTTTGTAATTCTTTCATTTTAATACCCTCCTGTATTTATTATATTTATATAATAACTGCTTTTTATATAATTAGACAAGACCTATATATTATTTAACAGTTGTACCTATCTTTTCACCCATTACTGCCTTTATTATATTCTCTGTAGATAATTCAAATACCTTTATTGGAATTTGGTTATCCATACATAAAGATGTAGCCGTTGTATCCATAACCTTTAATTCTTTTTGTAGAACTTCCATATATGATAATTCTTCAAACTTAACTGCATCTGCATGTACTTTTGGATCTTTATCATATACTGCATCAACATTTTTCGCAAGTAAAATTACTTCAGCTTCCATTTCAGCCGCTCTAAGTGCTGCTGCTGTATCAGTTGAGAAGTATGGATTTCCAGTTCCTGCACCAAATATAACAACTCTTTCTTTTTCTAAGTGTCTTACAGCTCTTCTTCTTATATATGGTTCTGCTATTTGTCTCATTTCTATAGCAGTTTGTACTCTACTTGGTACTTCCATATTATCAAGTGCATCTTGCATAGCCATAGAGTTCATTACTGTAGCTAACATACCTATATAATCTGCAGTAGTTCTATCCATTCCTTCAGAAGTTCTACCTCTCCAGAAATTTCCTCCGCCTATAACTATAGCTACTTCAACACCTTTTTCTTGTATCTCTTTTATCCCTAAAGCTATTTCATTAACAACCTCATTATTTATTCCGAATCCTTTTTCGCCTGCTAATGCTTCGCCACTTATTTTTAATAATACTCTTTTGTATGCTGGTTTACTCATTAGAAATCCTCCTACTTAATCTTTTTTCCTGATTTTTCAAAAAAAGAGAACACTTAAGT